>JBATKL010000703.1:0-3059 GCA_049669385.1 Candidatus Electrothrix sp.
GCAGGTATGCCGATGAAACCATGCAAATTCGCAGCGGCAGTATAGACTCGCCAGCCATACAACAGGATATTGTAGATATTATGGAAGGCGGCGAAGACGCATTCAACCAACGAAAAAAGATTTACCAGATATGGAAACCTCAGAACTCTTAGAAATCATCGCCAGAGACGAAGACAGCAGGCACCAATTTAAGGCCAATGTGACCAATGAGACCTCTTTGGCACAGGAAATGTTAGCTTTTAGTAATACGATGGGCGGCATGATCATTATCGGTGTATCCGATGACGGCACTCTCTCAAGGTTGCGGCGTGAAGATATGGGAAGACTGAGCAACCTTGTCTCCAATGCGGCATCCCAACAGATAAAACCGCCGATCAACCCCATCACCGAAAATTTAATGTTCAACGATGGCTTGGTCATGGTTGTCCACATCCAGCAAGGAATTTCTAAACCTTATATGGATAAAAACGGCGTTATCTGGGTTAAAAGTGGCGCTGACAAAAGAAAGGCGACCGCACGGGAGGAAATACAAAGAATGTATCAGAGTGCCGGGCTGCTGCATGGTGATGAAATTCCTGTTCCCGGAATGACCGTGACGGATCTTGATGAAAGAGCATTTTCTGCTTTTTATGAAAAACAATACGAAGAAACATTAGAAGCGCAGGACATCTCTTTAAAACAGATTATAGACAACCTGAATTTAAGCAGAGACGGTGTCTTAAATATCGCCGGAGCCCTGCTTTTTGGCAAAAATACGGTGTATCGTCTCCCTGCATTTATTGTAAAATGCGTCACATACCCCGGCGTTGATATTGCCGTCGAAGAGTACATCGACAGCCAAGATATTTCAGGCCTCTTGAAAAATGTATTTGATGACACCTTGGGCTTTATTCTCAGGAATATACAAAGGGCGCAGAAGGATCAAGGCATTAATTCACTTGGCGAGTTAGAAATCCCCAAAATAGTCTTCGAAGAGTTGGTTGCCAATGCGTTGATCCATAGGGATTATTTCATCTCCGCCCCTATACGGGTATTTATTTTTAACGACCGTATAGAAATTATCAGTCCGGGACATCTGCCAAATAACCTGACCATTGAAAATATAAAAAGCGGGAACTCCAATATCAGAAATCCTATTCTTGCATCATTCGCCACAAAATTACTTCCATACCGAGGATTAGGCAGTGGTATCCTTAGAGCGATTAAAGCCTATAATGCTATTGACTTTATTGATAATCGAGAAGCAAATTTTTTTAAAGTTGTCATTCAGTTTGAGGAGTAAAATTAGAGTTCGTAGTAGGTTACCAGTTTAACCCTTTTGCAGTATACAAATCGGAAACTCTGGAAACTGTGGAAACTTTGGGAAAACCTGCTAAGTGGCTAAATTTGCTCGATGTCTTTCCTTAAGTTGGTAGCCCCAAATACACTTTGGCCTGTCCTGATTATGAGGTCGAAGATGCCTTTTTCGTGCATCTGCTCATTGGCCGATGAATTTATTATCCTTTACAAGGCGGTACTATGATTGATCTCATCCAGCAATTGGATCCGGTTATGCAGGCATTCCTTGCAACCCTTTTTACCTGGGCTGTGACAGCGGCTGGGGCCGCAGTTGTTTTTTTTACCAAAACGGTCAATCAGAGGTTTATGGACGCAATGCTCGGCTTTGCCGCTGGCGTGATGATTGCTGCAAGTTTTTGGTCGTTGCTCGCACCTGGCCTGGAAATGGCTGAACAACTCGGGCATACGCCTTGGCTGACCGCAGTGGTCGGTTTTATGGGCGGCGGTATTTTTATGCGGCTGATAGATTACTTCTTGCCGCATCTTCATCCGGGGCTTGATCTGAAAAAGACGGAAGGTGTAAAGACTTCCTGGCAGCGCAGCACCCTGCTGGTTCTTGCCATAACCCTGCATAATATTCCAGAGGGATTAGCGATCGGGGTCGCCTTCGGGGCTGTGGCTGCTGGCCTGCCGTCGGCTACTATCGGAGGAGCGGTTGCCTTGGCTATTGGTATCGGCATTCAAAACTTTCCTGAAGGTGCTGTTGTGGCAATGCCCTTAAGAAGAGAGGGAATGAGTAAAAAGAAAAGTTTTTTTATGGGCCAGGCTTCCGGTCTGGTTGAGCCTATTGCGGGTGTGATCGGAGCAATTTTTGTCTTAAAAATGCAGCCTATTCTTCCCTATGCACTTTGTTTTGCAGCCGGGGCCATGATCTTTGTTGTTGTGGAAGAACTGATCCCGGAATCGCAACGGGTTGAGGCAAACATCGATTTAGTCACCATGATGACTATGGTCGGTTTTTCGGTGATGATGGTCCTTGATGTTGCTTTAGGGTGAGCGTTCGGCTAGAACACATTTAACGTTCTGCTTCGGACGATTTAAAGAACCCTCTTGAGGCGATGAATAAGGTGTGATTAAATGACAGTATCGGTTTGGTTTTTCGTTAAAGTCAGGCAATGTAATACTGGAGGCATATATGGCAACGTTATCTATTGACGGAATTGATGAAGAAATAATAGCCCAGCTGCAAATCAGGGCAAAAAGGTTTAATCTGGATATTAACGAGCTGGTGACGCAGTTTATTCGTCATGGTCTTAGAACCTTTCAACAATCCGGCAGGGCTGCAAATATAGACGCTCTTTTCGGAATGGTTCCTTCGTCAACTGACGGTGTGGAACTTCAAAAGAGGATGCGGGAAGAATAAACAATGTCCTCGGTCATCCCCCCAAAAATCCCTCACAGCCATTTCTTCTTCCGAAAATACCAGAACAGACCAGCCGGAATTGCCAGGAAAAAGCCCCACAGAATCGGGTAAGCCCATTTCCAGTGCAGTTCAGGCATGTATTCGAAATTCATGCCATAGATTCCAGCAAGAAAGGTCAATGGGATAAAGACAGAGGCAAAGAGGGTGAGCACCTTCATGATCTCGTTCATACTATTGCTGAGGCCGGAGATATAGAGTGAAGACAGGCCTGCCAGCAGCTCCCGATAGGACTCCACCGCTTCGCTGAGCCGGAGGGCATGATCCGAAACATCTCGGAAATAGATCTTTGTCCGCTCGT
>JBATKL010000704.1:0-1966 GCA_049669385.1 Candidatus Electrothrix sp.
GTGAGGGTGTTGCCTTCTATCGCATTTGAGTTATAGGTCCATGCGAGAGAGAATTCCTCTTCAAGTTTTTTGACGATTGCCGAGGGGAGCGGGCGGTAACGGTCAAGGGCCTGTTTTTTGCCGAGGATGCTTTGAAGGAGTTTGTTGTTCATTTGTGTCGGCTTTGTTTGACCCTGCCTCTTCCTGTGCGTCGTAATCAATGGGGTTAATCAATGGGGTCGGACTCGATTGATTTCTGATAAATCAAAAGGACTCAGGCCATTTCATGGAAGTATAGAACGCCACAGCCTGCTTCAGATCCAGCACCAAAAGCGGCTCCAGCAGCACCCGCAACTAACACCGGAAGGCACCTGAACCTGTATTAACGGCTCAAGGCAAAACTGAGCATACAGATACAGTCATCTCAATGATAACGAATAGATATTAATCTATTTATTTTTACCTTTAAGATCATCGGTTATATCTTTATATAATTTTATACCTTTCTTTCTTTGCGTATAAATAACCTTTAACGTTCGTTCAAGACGTTTACGACCTTCAGGGTCTTTTTTAGCAGCAAGGAGCTTCTGGTGTTCTTTCTGACGTTTTTTTAATCTTTTCAGTATGTTTTTGAGGCTGTTAAGCTGTTTTTTCTGTTTGCGTCGTTTCGCATTGAGTAAGCTCTTCAATTTATCAAGTAATTTTTCAGTACCCATAATAATCTCCACCCCCTAGAGCCTGCAGCAGCCCTGGTTATTTTTTTTCAATAATTGCTTCGATTTCATCTTTGAGTAATGCCATATCGTCTTCAATTTTTTTCACTTCAGGATCGTACGGTGCAAAGAGTGTGCGGGCCGTTTCAATAAGATCATTTGTAACGTCTCTTAAATAAGCACTATCATTTATCAGTGAAGTGGCCATGTCGGCTGTGATCAGATTATCACGAATGAGATGATCCAGGGTGCCGCTGGCCAGAATATCATTACGTTCAACTTCAACCTCATCAAGAGATAATGATGTAATATCTTCATCTGTTCTGATTTTTTCAATCGTTCTCAGAAGAGAGGCTATCTGGAAACGAATAGAACGATATTCGCGTTTAATGGTGACATTGCCTGACGTAGAGAAACTGATCAGGTTTTTCTGTAAATGTTTGATGTCTTTGACAGCCTCTACAATATACCTACAGGCTGTACGCAAATCGTACAGACGGGCATGTTGGTCCGAGTCGTCATCAATACGTATCTTACTGACAAAAGAGATAATAGCGTTATATAAAGGTTTAATGTGGGCGTCGTAATATTCATCAATATCTGTTGCGGCCATTCGGTCTCTACGATCAATGATATACGTAAGATCGGCATCTGAACGTATATCTTCAGGCTTGATATTCAATGTCAATGCAATAATATTAGCGGCATTTTTAAACAAATGATCTGCTTCCTTGCGTAAGGCTTCAATCGCTGCATCCGGCATCTCCAGCACCGCTTCGCTTAAATAATAAGGTTCGGAAATCTTTTTAACCTTGCCGCGCAATAATCCCTCAAGAAAAGTAACCAGACGGCCAACAAATGGCAACATCACGACAACACCGACCAGGTTGAACAGGGTATGAAATACCGCCAGTTTGAGTGTAAAGTCGTTTTCAGCAATGCCCACATTATTACTCACGAAGTTAACGGACTTAATAAACTGGTTCATGAAAACAATGGCGATTAAGCCGGTAATCACATTAAAAATAAGATGGGCCCCGGCCAGTCGTCTGCCCGCCACGTTGGAACTCATGGCACCCAGTATGGCCGTAATTGTTGTACCCACATTCGCGCCGATGGCCAATGCTAAAGCATTTTCATAGCTTATCTGCTGGGCCGCCAGCGCCGTAATAATCAATACCAGCGTGGCATGACTGGACTGCATAACTACCGTTGCAAACACCCCGATAAGGGAAAAGATAAACAGGCCTTTTATCCCCGGCACGGCATAAGAA
>JBATKL010000705.1:0-2298 GCA_049669385.1 Candidatus Electrothrix sp.
TGTCTAATCTGTCAGTCTGCTGTCCTCAACCCAAGACTATGCCTGTCCGTCAATTTCAATCTTCAAAAAGCAGCTCTTGAAACAGCTTTGTCTATACAATACCGTTTTATCGAGATTAGATATGGGAGATGACCATGAAGCCTTCTGATGCAATGCGAATCAACCGCGCGGCAATCCGACGGGTGGTCAATGCGCATCGGGCAAGCAATGTCCGGGTATTTGGCTCCGCCGCCCATGGTGATGACACCGACAGTAGCGACCTGGACATCTTAGTAGACCCTACCTCCGAGACGACACTGCTCGATATTGGAGCGATACGTCACGAGTTGAGCGAGCTTCTGGGCATACCAGTAGACGTGGTGACGCCAATGGCGCTGCCGGATAAGTTTCGTGATTCAGTGCTGGCGGAAGCTGTTCCAATATGAGGGAAGAGTCCCGTTTGCTGGATTATCTTGAACATATCCTACAAGCGGTTGAACGTATTCAGGACTACACCGAGGATCTCGATGAAGTCACCTTCCTCAAGGAAGATATGGCGCAGGACGCCGTAATCCGCAATATCGAGGTGATCGGCGAGGCGAGCCGCAACATTGAGCGCCACTTCCCCGAATTTGCGAAAAACCATCCGGAGTTGCCCTTGGCTTCAGCTTCTGAGATGCGAAATGCTTTGGCGCACGGTTACTTCTCGGTCGATTTGCGTATCGTTTGGAAAACCATTGAAAATGATCTGCCCAATTTGCATGGACAGACCCAGACCTTACTTCGGACATATGCCAAGAGTACTGGAAAAAAACAAACCGAGTTAAAAATTAGCCACCTTTCGGTTCAGGCCGCTCTATCAACTCTCCTTATCACACTTAAATGGCGACTTCCTGATTTGCTCATCAAATGTACCCTGAACCTTTCAGGTTGTGCCTGTAAAGTCACCGCCATCACCTGCATTCCCCATCATGTCTGCGGAGGACGGTCGACCAGCACGGCGCAGTGGCCGATGTCTGCCTGACCAGCGCGTGGTAACAGCTATCTCCCTGGAGTAAAGTTGTTCGCACATGGTTTCGAAGGTCAGCGAAAAAAGGTCTACAAGACCAACAATGCGAGTACACACAGCTGGCACTGCGCGAGCCCTCTTTGATCATCTCAGGTTGCAAGACTATTTTCTGGAGATGAAACCCAAGGTATTGTAATAGGCACCATTTTGACGTACATTTCTAGCTTAGCCATAGCAATTCGAGACAAAATCATGGGCACACCACCGCAATCCAAAGATGAGCGCATCAACCTGAGACTCAAACACAGCGCAAAGAAAATTCTGGAGCGGGCAGCCGGCTTTGAGGGTCAGACTGTCAGTAAATTTGTGCTGAGCAGCGCCCTCGCGCGTGCCGAGAAAACAGTCCAGAAACACGAGGCCATGATACTTAATGCCGGGGAGGCTGAAGCATTTTTCGAAGCGCTTTCAGCCCCGGTACGTTTCAACAAAAAACTCTCCTCAGCGCTGGATGAATATCGCCATCGCGTTACCGGTCAATGACGTCGGATGAACCACTGGTTATCGAGGCAATTTCCAGTTCACATGACCGCAAGAACTTTTCCTGTGGTACGCCAGCACTGGATAATTATATTCGCCAGCAAGCTCGACAGGATATCAAGCGTAGAATCAGTCGTGTTTTTGTGGCAAGAAGCCATGATCACCCCCGTACTATCCTTGGATACTACACCCTGAGTAGCCTGTCGATTGATTTGGGTGCACTACCCGTTGAAATGTCCCGCAAACTTCCAAGGCATCCGATTCCTGCAGCACTGCTGGGGAGACTTGCCGTGGATGAAAATGCGAGGGGTACGGGTGTTGGCAAGATGCTTTTGATGGATGCCATCACCAGGACTCTCACCGTGAGTAGTGAGATTGCCATCTACGCCATGGTTGTAGACGCAATCGATGCAGAGGCGGGGGGCTTTTACCGGCAGTACGGTTTTTTACCGTTGAGCCGGGACAGTCAGAGGTTGTTTTTGCCCCTGAAATCTATTCAGGTACCGGGATAATGGAGGCTTGTACACACCCTCGGGTGGTAGAAATTGCACGATCGCAGTAATAGCGGACTCGTATGTGTTTCCAATTGGGCCATCTAACCGCGTAGAACTCATTTTCACTATGGCAGCTATAAGCTGCATGTAGGATCGAATGGCACGAGCAATTAGGGACGAGGATAACGCTGTGTCATAGCTATACGCCCGCGTCACTGGCAAGCGCAGCGGGTAGTGACGTGGGCAGCACGCGCTCCGGCAATAAAGTCAGTAACATAT
>JBATKL010000706.1:0-2882 GCA_049669385.1 Candidatus Electrothrix sp.
AGATGAGGTGCGAGCCGCTGAAGGATCATCTGCTCGCGCCCTGATTCTCGGACCTTCCAGACCTGGCCCTTGGGCAGGTAGCGAATGCCACCGTGGAGCAGCTTTGAGGAGGCGGACGAGGTAAAACCGCCAAAATCCCGGCGCTCAATCAGGGCCACGGAAAAACCGCGCAAGGCCGCATCATGGGCAATACAGGCACCGGTGATGCCGCCGCCGATGACCAGGATATCAAACTGCTGTTCCTTCAATCGCTGAAAATGTTCTTGCCGCTGCATCTGCTTACCTCTATTCCATTAACTCTCTAAAATTAGCCAAATATTGACGCAGTTTTTTGCGCAACTTGTATTTGATTGCCGAGAGCAACAGATGCAAGCGCTCTCGCACGCTGGGCTCGGCCTGTCCGGACAACTCGCTTCGTACCTGTTCCAGCTCATCCCTGAGCTCCAGCAAACGCCCTGTTCCGGCGGCTGCGAGACGTCTCTGCTTACCCGGCAGGGCTGCCAGCATGTATTTTTGAATCACCTCAAGATCCTGCTGCCGCCCGGTGATTGCTGCCTCGCCCAAGGTGTTGCCGTCATGGATACGATAATAGAGCAGCTGCTCATCGTCTACATATCGCACCTGACCGGGAAAGGCCAGCATCATCCTGAAGATATAATCGTAATCATGGAGATAGCGCAGAGCAGAAAATTTTCCCACCCGCTGCACGGCCTCTGCGGTCATGAACAGATTGGAGGTGGTCACCATGAAATTGCCTTTAAGAAAAGCTGTATACAAATCCCCGCAGGCAAAAAACCACACCCTGTTTTTTCGATGCCAGAGATTCCAACCGAAATCCGAGTCGGTGAACACCGTGCCTGCATCGGAAATAGGCAAAACATCGGTAAACAGACAGGCCGCATTGCTTTCCTGCTGGATGGCAACAAGTTTTTCCAGCCGATCCGTAGTATAAATATCATCAGAATTGAGGATCGTGATATATTCGCCTTTAGCCAGCCCCATGCCCCGATTAATGGTATTAAAGGCATCCTGATTTTCCTGATAATAATAGGATAAACGAGGATCGCTATAGGACTTGACTATATCACCGGTCCCATCGGTTGACCCGTCATCAACCACGATCAGCTCCAGATTCTCCCAGGTCTGATTAAGAACAGAATCCACAGCCGGGCCGATGAATCGCTCATGATTATAGGCAGGGATAACAACAGAGACACGTTTCTTCTTTTCCATAAGGTGGCACACAACGTCTATTTTTTGTCCTGCGTAACAAACTTTTCAAACTTCTCAAAAATATTAGCGGAAGGTATCATAACCAGCAGCTTCTGTCAAAAGTCAATATCTTGCAGGCCAGAGCTTCTGCGCTCCTTTTTCTTCTTATTGACTTCGTAATACGCTTCCTTTACAGTATCTCTTGTACTTTCTGTTATCGAAAATCTGTACGGAAGTGGAGTGTTGGCAAAGACACCTGCCCTCTTGACTTTGAACGCATATGTTCTATGAAAATGGTCAGCAAAGCTAACCAAACAACCAGCCAATTTTCATTCTTTGTTGTCTCGGTCCGCCGGGCCGAGATGGGTGCTCTACAATGAAACTTCTCATCGCAGACGACGAGCTGTCAACCAGGACTTTACTCAAGACTTGTGTGACAAAGTGGGGATATACTGTTATCGAGGCAGGAGACGGCCTTGAGGCGATGACCGTTCTCCGCAGTCAGGACCCACCTCGAATAGCGGTGTTGGACTGGATGATGCCTGGTCTTGACGGGGTTGAAATCTGCTCCCGGCTTCAGAATAACCCGAATGAGCAGCTGACCTATACTATACTGCTGACCTGTAAGACGGATAAAGAGGATGCCATTCATGCCCTTGATCAGGGTGCCCATGATTTCATCAGTAAACCGGTTCATGTCGGCGAACTGCACAGTCGTATAGCAGTGGGCAAACGCCTTGTGCAGGCCAATGATCGCCTGCTCGAACTTGACCTCCTCAAAAATAGCTTCCTGCGGGTCGCTGCCCATGACCTCAAAAACCCTCTGGGGTTCATCATTTCCATGACAGAGCTGCTGACCGACAAAGATTTCCCTGAAGTTCGCCAAGACCAGGATAAACACCTTGGTGCCATCCATGATGCTGCGGCAAAAATGCTAGGGCAGGTCAATAATCTCCTGAAGGTCTCGACCCTCAAGGAAGAGGGGGAGGAAGAGGAGCACTGAACGCACATACCTTCCATCCTCTTTCCTCTCTCTGAAAGTAATCAGGCTCCTCAGGCGGACTCCATCAACTCCGTACTCAGGTACCGCTCGCCCGTATCCGGGAGGATAACCACGATCCGCTTGCCTTTATTCTCCGCCCTGCCCCCGATTTTCAAAGCAGCAGCAGCTGCTGCACCTGAGGATATCCCGCAAAGAATCCCCTCCTGCCGGGCCAGATTACGAGCCGCTGTCATCGCCTCCTCATTGCCGACCTGCACCACCTCATCAATGAGCGTCTGATCCAAATTTTCCGGCACAAAACCGGCCCCGATCCCCATAATCTTATGCGGCCCCGGCTTGCCGCCGGACAGCACCGGTGAATCAACAGGCTCCACAGCCACAACCTGGATCTGCGGATTCTGTTCTTTCAGAAAACGTCCTGTTCCGGTGATGGTTCCGCCGGTCCCTACCCCGGCAACCAGGATATCCACTTTGCCGTCGGTCTGTTCCCAGATCTCCGGGCCAGTCGTCCGCTGATGCATGGCCGGATTAGCAGGATTAGCAAACTGATTGGGCATCCAGCTCGGTGCATTGTCTTGGAGCAAATCCTCAGCTTGGGCAATGGCACCCTTCATGCCCCCTGCTCCCGGTGTCAGGACAAGCTCAGCCCCAAGGTAAGTAAGCAGTT
>JBATKL010000707.1:0-4051 GCA_049669385.1 Candidatus Electrothrix sp.
GCTTGATACAGATGGCAGAAGGGTAGGCACCGCATGGTTGGTGAGTGCAGAGGGATATTTGCTGACAGCTGGGCATTTGTAAATCAATGGGGTCAGACTCGATTGATTTTATCAGAAATGGGAAATAGGGAACGTAGCACGTTTTACGCCCGACCGGTTATACGTCCCCATCCCGGCAGATTCTCCCTGGGCGATCACAAGGATCGCACCCTACGATGCGGGGTGAATAACCGATCATGCATGAACCGGATATCCATCATGGGCGGGGCATATGTAAGGGCGGTTCGCGAACCGCCCCTACGGGGCAACCACGATATATCAAATAATCAGCCATGTCCTACAACCCGGATATCCACCATCGCCGTTCCTTTCATCCGCCTGCGCAATGACGATTATTCGCAGGCCGGGGCCTATTTCGTGACCATCTGCACCCAACACCGGGAATGTTTGTTCGGACCAAGTAATAATTACGCTTGACGATATTATCGCTGAACGATATTATTCTATGTATGATTGAGTCATTCAAATGCACTGAAACCGAAAAGGTATGGAATCAGACCAAATCCAAAAAATGGCCTTTGGCGGTTCAGAAGATCGGCCTGCGAAAGTTATTTATGCTGAACAGGGCCGGAGAATTGAATGATTTACGGGTTCCTCCGGCAAACAGACTGGAGAAATTAAAGGGAAAAAGAGCCGGAGAATTCAGTATAAGAATTAACGATCAATGGAGAATTTGTTTTCGATGGGAAAACGGCAGTGTTTTTGATGTTGAAATTGTGGATTACCATTGATCCTACCCAGATAATTTTTATGGCGAGGGAACTATGAAAACGTTGCCTAATATACACCCCGGCGAGATCCTTAATGAGGAGTTCTTGAAACCGCTCAAAATTTCTTCATATCGTCTTGCAAAGGAAACCAAAATGCAGGCGACCCGCATCTCCGAGATTATCAAGGGACGCAGGAGAGTAACCGCAGATACGGCATTGAGGCTTGCAAAATTTTTCGGAACCACCTCTGATTTCTGGCTGGGATTACAGGCGGAATATGAGCTGCGGGAAGAAAAGAAAAAAATCGGAAAAGAGCTGAAAACCATAAGGTCATATAAATCTTTTCTTGCTTCGGAACAAAGAGCGTCTGCATAATGTGAAGTTAAGTTGAACCTGTGAGAAATAGAGAACGTAGCACGTTTTACGACCGACCGGTTATACGCCACAGGGAAAACCCAGCCGTTTGTCACCACGCACGGTTATTCATAATGTGACCACATCCGAAGGATATGCACAACATGTTCTTCCGAATCAACAGAATACACCAGTCGATGCTGAATGTTTATCCGGCGTGAATAAAATCCGTTTAAGTTACCCACCAATTTCTTATATGCCGGATAGCAGATAAAAGGATCCTCCTGCAGGAGCTGTAAAAGACGTTCCGCTTTTGGACGCAGCCCGACACGGTTTAACTTTTTTGCATCCTTGACCGCCTGAGTCGATAAAATAACCTTCCATTTCACCACTCAAGATCCTCAAGCGATGTCCCGTCCTCAAGCGGTTCGCAGGCCGCTTCCTGAATACTTTCCGCCAAGCCGGGAATTTGGTTAAGGTACACTGTTTCCGCCATTGCATGCCAGTCATCTTCGCCAAGCACGATAAAATTTTCTCCGTTGCGTCGGGTAACCCGTAATGCTTCATGATTTGCGATGCACCGGTCAACTTCCGGCTTTAAATGCTGCCGAAACCGGTTCGCTGTTGTTTCTCTCATAGTTTTTGACTCCAATCCGAAATGAAAAAGTTGTACTGCTTTACAGTACGGCTTCCGGCGGGTTTTGTCAAGGGACGAGATCAATAGGGTCAGACTCGATTGATTTTGTCAAGAAGAGATAAACTCCGCCGTTTCATCCGCACGCAGAGCCGGTACGTTACTTGACAAATGTAACCTTCGGGGTTACGATATATCGCATGATTAAGTCTTTCAAACATAAGGGACTGGAAAATTTTTTCTCTTCTGGAAAGAAGAAAGGAATTCGCCCGGAACAAGCTCTCAAAATTGCTAGGATTTTAGACCGATTAAACGCTGCTGAAAATATTAAAGATATGAATTATCCCGGTTCATTTCTTCATCAGTTGAGCGGTTCGTTGAAAGGGCAATACTCGGTTCGTGTTTCAGGGAATTGGCGTATATTTTTTGAATTTAGAGATGGTGATGCATATATCGTCAATTATGCCGATTATCATTGAGAGGTCCATATCATGGATAAAGTAAAAAGAAAACCAACGCATCCGGGTAATATTTTAAAGGAAGATTATCTTGTTCCTTTAGAGATCAGTGTTACGGAAATGGCCACAAACTTGGGGGTTTCCCGTAAGACGCTTTCCAGAATATTAAATGAAAAGAGTTCAATAACCCCTGATATGGCTCTGCGATTGGCACGGGCATTTGATACCACACCGAAGTTGTGGCTCAATCTTCAGCAGAATATTGACCTTTGGAATGCGGAACATGCATCGACAGATTGGAAACGCGTTAGGCCGCTTCCTTCTCAAGTTCTTCATCCTGTCTTATGAAATTGAACCCACAGGTCATTAAAAGTAAAGGAAAAAGCGAGTTTGTTGTCCTCCCGATTGAAGAATTCGAGGCAATGACGGAGCTGATCGAAGATTATGAAGATTTAAGAGTGCTGAGGGATGCGAAAGAAAAATCCCGAGGGCAGAAATCAATCCCGATCAAAGATGTGATTGCAGAACTCGGTTTGTAGTCTGGATTGTCTGATTTCGTTGTACTCAATCAAGACCTACGTGCCTGCGTAACGACGATAATGCACGGGCCGGGGTGATTGTTCGGGTAGGGGCACGGCATGCCGTGCCCCAACAAGGCTATCCAACCCCGTTCATACTATCAATCTCGTCACCATCTGCGTGCAGCACCGGGAATGCCTGTTCGGGGAAATTGCCAACCGGGTTATGCGGTTGAATGATGCGGGAAACATTGCGGCACAATGTTGAGGGATCAACAGGGTGGGTCTTTCTTTTAAGAAAAAAAGGGGCGTTATAAAAGGATATGTAAAGCGATAAACAGAGCTTGGGAGATTATAACTCCAATTCTTTCATAATATTTTTCAGTTCATCCGTGCTGATATCATTCTTTGAAGATTTTGCATAAATCGTATGCAGTATTATTTCATTATCTTCCGAGTCATCGTGTACGGAATAAATCAGCCTGAAACCGCCTCGTTTCCCCTTTTTCTGGTCAGAAGAGGCAACCCGTGTTTTGTAAAGGATATTATCACAACCAGAGATAGAATCTCCTATCAATTCACCTGATGCCAGCCTGTTTAATATCGGCAGCAAATCTTTTTTAATCTGACGGTATTTTTTTGAGAGCCTTTTGATATTTTTTCCAAAAATTTCTGTTGTTTTAACGGTATAACTTTTCATTTCCGCCTACAGTTCAGCAAGGACATCACTGGCAAGGCGAAGCTCTTTGTTTCCCTTCCGATATTCAACCATTTCTTGAAGAGATTTTTTTAAATTTCCTTTTATATCAACTGATTTTTCCTGCTCAGTTTCTGGAACTTCCAGCCTTTCTAAAACATACTTTTTCAGAGACATACCGGAAAGCAAAGCTTTTGCTTTAATAGCTTTATGCTGTTTTGCTGGTATTTCAATCACAAGCCTTTTCATTTCTGGCATAGCTAGCTCCATTTTTTTTGGTTAATAATAGCTTATTTAACTATAATCAATGAGCTGGGTCTTGTCCATACCTGTTTTCCTTCCGATACATGCCGAGCAACAGCCCGGAGCTGACCGCAAACAAAAAATTAATAGGGTCAGCCCGGATTGTCTGATTTCGCTGTACTCAATCAAGACCTTGTATATTCCACCATCCCGGTCAATCCAACCAGGGCAGACACATAGGCCTTGCCCCTACGGGACAAGGATGCGCTCCGATAAAATTTATGGTATAATTCCGCAATAACATCCTGAAGATATCACCAGAAAAACCACGCCGCATACTGGAGAGTAACATGCCTTCGATATCAATGTTTTACGGT
>JBATKL010000708.1:0-2360 GCA_049669385.1 Candidatus Electrothrix sp.
CCGCATAACTGCGCTGCTTTTCCCGACGAAAGACGTTTCAGCTCAAACAGCTTAACAGCCAGCAGAAAACGCAGCTCCTGTTCAAGTCGCTCTTTTGATTGCCCTGTGGAAACTAACAGGTCATCACTGTACGGTATTGATAATGTCTGCATAGCCGTTCCTCGTTAATATAAAAGACTCTGCCCGTAGCGGGCTATGTTCACAGTGTTCCAATGGGACACCCTATAATAGCCCCGGAGATTTATCTCCGGGAGAATGCGAAAAAAGACGGATTAAAATTTGATTAACAGATCAGACTGAAGAAGGCGAGGATTTTTTACAAAAAAAGAGAGAAAGAACAGGAGGAAAGAAGAAAGAGGCATCAGGAAAAACCCTTTTTGGTCAAAACAAAAAGATCACCCCGTATCCAGGCCCCTCCTCCTGGCGCGGATTCGAATCCCAGAGAGTTACAACAAAAAACCGGGTCACACGCTGAGCGCGGACCCGGTTACATATCAATTCTTTCCCCGGTTATGGAGGAAAAGCTGATTTAACGACTAGAACTGAGGAGCAATCTTCTGCGCCATCTCATTCTGTAATGCTGCCATTTTCTCAGGCAATATTTTTTCTTTCACGACAGGCATCATAGCACTCTCGATTTTGGGCATCAAGTCGTTGATCAACGGCTTGGAATTTACCTTTTCCGGAATGACCTGATTTCTTTTCTCAATCATCACGTTTTTAACAGCCTGTGATGACAGCACCTCATTCATGGCACTACCTACTTGAGAGCTTCCTGTCGATCCTGCTGGCACATCAACCGCAGAAGCGGTATGAGCTGAAAATGCAAACGCAGCTAAAGAACACAACAGGGCAGACTTAACAGTCATTGATTTCAATCCGGACATTTCTTCCTCCTTTCTTATTATTAAAGCTGTACCATGTACCACGATGTACGATACAGTTAAGCACTAAATTTATTATTCTGAAAAGAAAAAAAAGTCAACTTTTTTTCTATTAAATTATGCACGTATAAAAAAATACACCTCATCTTCTCATGTGCAAATCATTGTTGTGGCGAATAAATACGAACCTGTATTTGTAATTTTCTCAGAAAAAGGGGGCGACGATTTTGCACACCGTAAGACGAAAAAAAAGGAAAGACCCTTCCCCGGTATCACCGGAAAAATTCACAGGGTGGCGTCCCAGAGCTAAAGCAAAAAAAAACCGGGTCACGCACTGAGCGCGGACCCGGTTAATATCAACTCTTTCCCCTGTTAGGGAAGGAAAATTGATGTACCTACTAGAACTGAGGAGCGATCTTCTGTGCCATCTCATTCTGCAGACTTGCCATCTTCTCTGGCAATATTTTTTCCTTTACAACAGGCATCATGGAGAGCTCAATTTTAGGCATCAAGTCGTTGATCAGCGGCTTAGAATTGATTTTTTCAGCCATAACCTGATCTCTCTTCTCATTCATCACGTTCTTGATAGCTGGTGATGCCAGAACTGCACCCATGGCGCTGTTTACTTGAGTGCTTCCTGTTGCTATCGGAATATCTACCGCGGAAGCAGTATGAGCTGAAAATGCAAACGCAGCCAAAGAACACAACAGGGCAGACTTAACAGTCACTGATTTCAATACGGACATTTCTTCCTCCTTTTTTTAATAAAGCTGTACCACTATGTGCGATACAGACAAAACTTAGCTTTTTTATTCTGAAACAAGGAAAAAGTCAATTTCTTTCTATCAAATCATAGGGGCAAAAAAGATCGTATCTTGTTTTTTTCTCTGTAACGCGCCGTTGTACCGATCAAACGCTCTTAACGCTCTTAACGCTCTTGACGCTCTTTTTGTTTCATTGCTGTAGAAAGGGGGTGGCGACTTTTTCAGAGCGTTCTGTGACCGAGTTACTCTTTCCCGCCTCCGCGAAAAAAAATCAGGCCGTAATACAGCCAGTTTATTCCTTTTCCACACTGATCAGCATCTCCTCGATAACCGCCAAACCACCCTGCCAGAATTCCGGATCATTGAGATCAATATTAAAGGGCTTGAGCAGCTCATAAGGCGATTGATTGCCGCCCTGGCTCAGGAGGTGAATATACTTGGGCACAAAGGAAGCGGCTCCTTCAGCCTGATAGATACGGTAGAGGGCAAGCACCAGCAGCTCGCCAAAGGCATAGGAATAGACATAGCCCGGTGTATGGAGAAAATGAGGGATATAAGACCACCAGGTCCGGTACTGGTCGCTCAGATTGACCGAATCGCCGAACACAGCCTCCTGGCTCTCCATCCACAGATCGGAAAGCGCATCGGCAGACAGCTCGCCTTGTTCCCGGCGGCTGTTATGGATCAAATCCTCAAAGCGGTTCATGGAGAT
>JBATKL010000709.1:0-4740 GCA_049669385.1 Candidatus Electrothrix sp.
AAGATTTTATTTTTGAGGTCTCTCTGCTGGATGCTAGATTGCTCGCAGGCTCGGAATCTCTGTACCGCGAGCTGCTCGACCGCTATCAGAAAAAAATTCTCTACGGTCAACGGCAAAAGTTTGTTCGCACAATGGATAAACGGTGCGTGGAGCGTCGGCAGAAATATGGTACCCATGCCTACCGTCTGGAGCCCCATATCAAGGAGGGGCGAGGCGGTATGCGGGATATCCAGGCCATGCTCTGGACGGCGAAAGCGGTCTTTGGTCTTTCCGGGCTTGATGCTATGGAAGATGCTGGAATGTTGACCTCGGCGGATCGCAGCAGCTTTCAAGAATCCTGGAACATGCTGGCCCGGATACGTAATCGACTCCATTATATCAGTCGCCGCCATAACGACCAGATGCATTTTGAATTGCAAGAGGAAATGGCTGCCGCTTTCGGTTATGAGGATCGAAGGGGCATGTTGGCGGTTGAACACCTGATGCGGGAGGTGTACGGGCACCTGCAAACTATCTCCGTGGTGACGGACCTCTTTTTTGAGCAGATCAATGAGGTGCTGGGATTAAGCGAAAAAGATAAGGGCGAGCAGGAGGTTGAACGAGATATTTGTATTCGGGCTAAAACTCTGCGCCTGACAGCCACCGAGTCTGATATTACCACCCGGCCTGCGGTACTGATGCGCCTTTTTTTACAGGCTGTGCGTAAGGATCTGTCCATTCATCATAGCAGTCGTCGGGCAGTCACCCGGAACCTGCACTTGGTGAATGACCATTTTCGTTCTTCCAAGCGGGTGGCCAATGCCTTTGTCGGGTTACTGACGGAAAAAAATAATCCTGCATCTGCCTTGGAAACCATGCTGGAAACCGGCCTGTTGCCTGCCTATATTCCGGAATTCGGTGGTGTGGAATCCTTGGCCCAGCATGATCTGTATCACATATATACAGTGGATCGTCATCAGATACAGACGGTGGCAGAGCTGCACACCTTGCGCCAGACAGAAGAAGAGCTTTTTTCCTCCCTTTCTGCCCCAAACCTGCTGCATGTGCTGTATTTAGCTGCCTTGCTTCATGATATAGGTAAGGGGCAACGCAAGGATCATTCTGTTTTAGGGGCGGACCTCATTGACGAGGTCGGGCAGAGAATGGGGTTGGAAGAGAACGAGTGCGATGCCTTGTCCTTTCTTGTTCGCCACCATCTTTTTCTTCCGGAAAATGCCCTGCGCCGTGATCTTGAGGATCAGGATTTCATCCGCGATACAGCTGATCTGATCAAAGAGGCAGACGTGTTGACCATGCTCTACCTTTTGTCTGTGGCCGACTCTAAGGCTACAGGCCCTTCGGCATGGTCGACTTGGAAGGCAACGTTGATGAGTGACTTGTTTCTCAAAGTTCGTTCCTGTCTGGAGGCGGAGTGTACCAGAGATAGCGATGTTGAGCAGGGCGAGGAGCAGGGAGTGGATTGGTTGCGGGAACAGATTCATGAGTTGCTTCAGCCTGATGAGGCTCCCTTGCGGATAGCAGTGGAAGAACTTCCATCAGATTATCTGGTTAGTTTCACACCGGAAGTGGTTCTGCACCATCTGCGACTCCATCGAGATCAGGCGACGGTCCTTCAGCAGAAAGTGCTGCTTTTTCCGGAAAAGAAACAGGGGTCTTGGCCGCTGCTCATGCTTTGTCGAGACAGGCAGGGCTTGTTGGCCAAGCTTTGCGGCGTGCTGGCCCTGCATAATCTCTCTGTGTTGGCTGCCCGGATTTTCACCTGGCCCGACGGAACAGTGGTGGATATGCTGGACCTGACCCCAGAGGCGGCAATAGCGTTTGAAGAGCAGGACTGGAACAGCTTGGAGCAGGATCTGAATTTGGCGGTCAATTATCGCTTGGATATCGGGCGGAAGCTGTACCATAAGCTGGAATCTTCCATCCACGGGCGGCGGCGTCAGGTGCAGCAGCTGGCCAATAAGGTGATTATTGATAATGATGCCTCGGCTCGCCACACAGTTATAGAGGTCTATGGTGATGATCAACCTGGGACCCTTTATCAGTTGACGCAGACTCTGTCTGACTTCCATCTGGATATTCATCGGGCCAGAATAGCGACTGAAGTGGAACAACTCATAGATGTTTTTTATGTGACCACTCAAGATCAAGAAAAAATAAGTAATAACGAGCTGCTTGATAGAGTTAAAGAGGCCCTGTTTCATATCATCCGTGATGAGTGATGAGAAAGAGGGACTACAAAACGTTTAATTATCCGGTCTTCCGGAGTATTTTAACAACACCTAAATGTAATAAGGAGATCAAAATGGGCTGCAACTGCAATAACACGACTCGTGAAGAGATCATGAAAATTATCGAGGAGCAGAATGTGCATTTCTTCCGGCTCCAGTTTGTTGATATTCTTGGAAATATGAAGAACATCGCCATTCCGCTGAGCCAGATTGAGAAAGCCCTGGACGGTAACATGATGTTTGATGGTTCTTCCATTGATGGTTTTGTTCGTATTGAAGAGTCGGATATGTATCTGAAGCCGGACTTCAATACCTTTACTGTCCTGCCCTGGAGAGCCCAAAACGGCACCAATGCAGCCCGGATCATCTGTGATGTGGCCAAGGCTGACGGTACTCCCTTTGATGGCTGCCCGCGTAATAACCTGAAGCGCGTTCTTGCTGAGGCCAAAGACATGGGCTACACCATGAACGTGGGGACCGAAGCAGAGTTCTTCCTGTTTGAGCAGAACGAAGATGGTAGCGGTAGCACTGTGACACACGATGTAGCTGGATACTTTGACGTTGATCCCGGCGATAAGGGTATCAACTGCCGCCGCGATATCATTGAGACCTTGGAGGCTATGGGTTTTGAGATTGAGGCCTCTCATCATGAGGTTGCCGAAGGGCAACATGAGGTTAACTTCAAGTATGCTGATGCCTTGACAGCCGCAGATAACACGGTGACCTTTAAGTGGGTTGTTCGCTCTATCGCTGCTGAGTATGGCCTGCATGCCACCTTTATGCCCAAACCGGTTTTTGGTATCAACGGTTCAGGTATGCACACCAACCAATCTCTGTTCAATGAAGATGGCACCAATGCCTTCTTTGACGAGAATGGTCCACTGAAGCTTTCCGAGACCGCGTATAAGTACATCGCTGGTATGGCTAAGAATGCGAAGGGATTTGCTGCTGTTACCAATCCGCTGGTTAACTCCTATAAGCGACTGGTTCCCGGTTACGAAGCTCCGGTTTATGTTGCTTGGTCCGCTTCTAATCGTTCTGCGTTGATCCGTATTCCGGCTTCACGCGGAGTGGGAACCCGTACTGAGGTACGCTGTCCAGATCCTGCTTGTAATCCGTATCTGGCCTTTGCCATGATGCTGAACTCCGGTTTGGACGGTATCAAGAATAACCTGGAAGCTCCGAGCTCTGTTGATCAGGATATCTTTTCCATGACCGCTGCTGAGAAAGAAGCTGCTGGCATTGAAAGTCTGCCTGCAAGTCTGAAAGAGGCTCTTGATGCCCTCAGGGAGAATCCTATTGCCAAGGAGGCGTTGGGTGATCATATCTTTGAGATGTATCTGGAGAACAAGGAGAAAGAGTGGGATAGTTACCGTACAGCGGTTACTGACTGGGAATTGGATAATTATCTGAATACGTACTAACAGTCCTGTTCCGCGATGTACTCGCGGATGCATAACAGACTGATGCATAACAGACTGATAGAGGGCGGCTTTCACTGAGTGAGAGTTGCCCTTTTTTATTTAGCATAAGAATTTAACAGGGTACGTCTCCTGTTATATTTATCCGTGTTGGTTCCCCTGACTGCGTCACCACCATCATGCCCCAAAGGGGCTGTATGTAATAGCTCGGGGTAACACCCCGAAAAACCGACTCATATTGTTTACCCAGGGTGTTACCCTGGGCTGGTTATATATAACCCCGTTGGGGTAAGGAGTGCGCGCATCATACCCGGCTTGACAAAATCAATCGAGTCTGACCCTATTGATTTCTGCTTGACAGGGATGTCGCTTATAATATAAAATGAAGCGCAATTCACAATGTGATTTTGTTCATTCGCTAAATGAATTAACCGGACATTCCTTTTCGATAAGGAGAGGGGGTCGTCTTAAATCGGGTAGAAAAATAAAAAACGTAACCAGGTAGGACGTGCTTTATGCCGGAAAAAAAACTCTCTCGCCGAGAACGGGAAAAGCAGCGCCAACGTAAGGATATGCTTGCTGCTGCTGTGAAGCTTTTTTCAGAAAAAGGATACCATAACGCCTCTATGCAGGAGGTTGCAGAGGAAGCTGAGTTTGCGGTAGGTACTTTGTACAAATTTTTCAAAAACAAGGAAGATATGTATAAGGCCCTAGTTACCGAGCAGGCGGACCGGTTCCATGTGTCCCTGGGCGCAGCTCTTGAAACCTCAGAGGATGAGATTGAGCAGCTGCGCAATTATATCCAGGTGAAGGGCGAGGTTTTTATGCATAATGACTCCTTTATCCGCCTGTATTTTGCCGAGACACGGGGCGCAAGTTTTAACATTAAAGCAGGCTTAGACAGTGAGTTGCGGGACCGGCATTATCAGATGGTGCAGCGTGTTGCCGCTGTTTTTGCTCAGGGCATGGAGAAAGGCCAGTTTCAACGGATTGCCGAACCGTACCATTTGGCGATTGCCTTGGACAGCCTTTGTAATGCTTTTCTCACCAACTGGCTAGAAGGTCGCGATTCTTATCCTGAATCCCCGGAC
>JBATKL010000710.1:0-8281 GCA_049669385.1 Candidatus Electrothrix sp.
TCATCCGGGAATTACTCTACAGACTATTAGAGATCAGGGTTCGGCCCTATTATCTCATGCAGGCAGATTTGACGGAAGGCACTGCTCATTTCCGTACAGACATCAAAACAGGGCTTGCTCTTATGCGGGGCCTCATAGGCACTGTTTCCGGAATGGCTGTACCAACTTATATCCTTGATGCCCCTGCGGGTAAGGGCAAGATACCGCTAACACCAGATTATATTATCTCACATCAAGAAGATAAGCTAGAATTCAATAACTATCAGGGAATTCCTTGTTCCTACCCCTTTTTCTGATCCGATCTGCTGTTTATTTTACCCTTCATTTTATCCCTTTACTGTTTTCTTCGGCAATCCGGGCAAACTCATGTTCCATAGAAAGAAGTGCATCGTAAACATCTGGATCAAAATGCCTGCCTCTCCCGTCTTCTGTGTCCATAATATACATGGTTTCTTCATGACTAAAGGCCTTCTTATATGATCGTCGCGTCCTCAAGGCATCATAGACGTCTGCCACAGCCATAATCCGACCAGCCAAGGGAATGTCCTGCCCCATTAAGCCTCTGGGGTACCCAGTGCCGTCATGTTTTTCATGATGGCTTCCCACCATATCTCTGGCACATTCTAGAAAAGTCATGGGCTCTCCGGCCATTGTTGCCAGCTTATCAATGACCTCTTCTCCGTAGATGGTATGCTTCTTCATTTCCGCAAATTCTTCCGCTGTCAGGCGACCCTCCTTGAGCAAAATTGAATCTCGAATCGCCACCTTACCTATATCATGAAGCGGTGCTGTTTTATAGAGGAGAACAATATATTCCTCAGTGAGGATATCGGAAAATTTTCCTTTCTCAAATAGAGCTTCGGCTAACGCCTTAACAAAAAAACGAGTACGGTTAATATGGCCACCTGTGTTGGCGTCCCGATGTTCAGCTAATTCGCCCATGGCCAAGATGGTTATATCTTTCAGGATCGTTGCTTCTCTGGTTCGGGCGAGCACTTTTTGCTCTAAACTGACCCGATAGCTGTGCAGTTCAAGATGGTTGCGCACTCTGGAACGCAGTTCAATCCCATGAAAGGGCTTGGTGATATAATCAACTCCGCCAAGTTCGAACCCCTTTGCCACGTCTTCCGGTTCCGATCTCGCTGTCAGGAAAATGACAGGGGTCGAGTGGGTTTCCGGTGATTTACGCAATTCCTGGATGGTAGCAAAACCGTTCATCCCAGGCATCATAACATCCATCAGGATGAGATCAGGAATCCGCTGTCTGATCCTGGCTAAGGCCTGTTCACCGGAAGTGGCATAAGCAAATTCAAGATCCAGGCCTTTTAAATGGGAGAGAGCTATCTGGATATTCTCAGGAACATCATCAACAACAAAAACCAGAGGTTTGTTCAGTTGACGCCTCACTTGTCTTCCCCTGATTTGTTTTTCCCAGCTATGGTCTCCAGGACTGCCAGGAGATGATCCACCCCTTGGATATCAAGATCAAGAGCAAATTGTTGTATTTTCTTGCCCATTTCCAGTAAGGCCGGGGACTGGGCACGAAGCCCTTGCACTTGCATTTCTTGCCCGAGTTCGGAAGCAATATCCAGACTGCCGCTCATTTCAGCCTCTTTATATAACTCGTCAAGACTCTCGGTCCAAAATGGTATTATCTGATTGAAGTCATGAAACAATTCCTCGTTTCCCTCATTAGCTGCACAGGCTGTATCCGGCGTCATCTGAACATATTTATCCACTATGCGACGTAATTCGTGGAGATGAAAGGGCTTACCGAGAAAATCGTCAAAAAGAGGCTTGTAGGTCTTTTTTTCCAGCATCATCCCGGTCATGGCAATAACGGGTATCTGTTGTGTTCTCGGGTCATTTCGCAGCTGCCGAGTTATATCACGACCGTCGGTACCGGCCAGGTTAAGATCCATGAGAATCAAATCTGGACGACTCTTGAATGCATGTTCCAGGCATTTTTCACGATTACTCGCCTCAAGAACCCTGATTGCGGTGCCGGTGAAGTATATTTTAACGAGATGGGACATTTCCGGCATATCATCGACAACAAGGATGACAGGGTGTTTCTTCCTTTTTTCTTTTTGCCTCTGATTTTTCCTCTGGCATTGTTCCGGTCCGATATCCTGAATCGTTGCTTCATCGGCAACCGATGCCAGCAGAGTAAAGCTGAAGGTGCTCCCCTTGCCTTTGGCAGTTTTCAGAGTAATATCTCCTCCCATGATACGGGCAAGACGAGCACTAAGGGTGAGCCCCAGACATTTCCCGTCATGAATGGTGACGCCTTCTTTTTGCTGGGCAATCAGATCAAGAATATTATCTTGCTCCTGAACAGTCATTCCTCTCCCGGTGTCAACTACACGGAAGGTTAACGTGTACCATGTTGCTTTTTTCTTTTCACCACTGACAGACAGGCTTATTCTCCCCGCATCTGTATACTTCACTGCATTACTGACAAGGTTGGTCAGAATTTGGCGGCAATGATTCGCATCAATAACATAGTATTTCGGAAGAGTTGGGTCAACCTGACAGGTGAATTCAAGATTTTTCCCTCTGGCTTGATCAGTAAAAAAATCATATACCTGTTCCGCTATAACATGCAGATTAACTGTCGATTTCAGCAGGCGAACCTTTCCTGTCTCTAGCTTAGAAAGCTCCATGATATCGTTAACAATAGCAACGAGATGAGAACTGTTCTTCTTGATGGTTTCCACATAACGGCGTTGTTGGTCACCAATATCCGATTCAGCAAGCATCTCCGCATATCCTACAATGGCGTTCATCGGGGTGCGGATCTCATGGTTAATATTAGCGATAAACTGGCGTTTTCGCTGGTTGGCCGCTTCAATTTTCTTCTCGGCCTCACGTCGTTCCTCGCCAAGGGTTCGCCCCTCGATCTTATGACTTATACTGGCAATTACTTCTCTCTCCGTTTCAACCACATGAACAAGAGTATGTTCGACAAGAAAACGTGTTCCATCCTCTCGGGCCAGATAGCCTCGAACGGTACGGGCTTTGTGCGTTTTCAGTGCAGCGAGATGTTGTTTAAGATCGACATAATAAGGTTCCAGCTCCTCTGCCGACATGCCTGCTATCTCTTTTCTCCGCAGTCCAATGGCGTCAAGAAAGGTCCTGTTCGCGGTTATAACCGTACCGTCACGATCAAACAGGATCCCGTACAGGGGCAGAATATCAAATATCTTAAATGCGAACTGTAAGTCCTGAGTCACTCTTTTTCCGTTTTCCGAATTGCAATGAATACTCGGTTGAACCGAGAATCGTTTTCTTGATGAGTACAAAGAGGTCAACGCCCTGTTGAAGTCAGTGGTCAAAATTAGTGATTAAGACAGTTACTCACTTAAATAAATGGCTATTTCTTCGGCTCGTTCCAAGCTTGTTTTACCGGTGACCAAAATCTCTCTATCAGCTACCTTGCGATATTGAGGGAGGCGTTCCCTGAATAATTTTTCAGCCTGTTTAAGGTCTGTAAGCAAGGGGCGTTTTTTCATTTTCTTTTTCGCATTAGGGTGATTACAGATGGAGTGATAGATATCTTCCACTGTGGAATGCAGATAAACAACCTTTCCTAATCTGTTCAAATTCCTGACCTTGAAAAAACCACCACCTGTGGACACCACAGTTCCGCTGACATGATATTCCAGCCAGTCCGCCGCTTTTTGTTCCAGTCGACGGAATGCCGCCTCGCCCGGTGCTGCAAAGACATCTCGTATTTTCATATTGACCATGCTTTCAATCAGGTCATCAGTATCCACAGTAAAACGCCCGGTCTGCTCAGCAAGGGCCCGTGCAGTTCTTCCCTTACCAACACCCATAAAACCGATCAAAATAATATTATCAGCCATATTGTTTTTTCACACCTTTTATTCAAGAACTTTCAAGAAATCGTCATCTTCTTAAATTGCAGCCACTTCTGATAGCCTGCCCCGAGCATTGGCCAGCTATACGGCTCTGTTAACTTCCTTGCCTCTCGATCGATTATAGGGGAAGGCAAGGCAAGCAACTTACGGAGATGCTCTCCCAATTCGCCTTCCGAATACCTGTATTCTTTTGGAAAAATCTCTCTATAGGAGAGGCGGTCCGGCACCACAGGACGACATCCGGCCCGCACTCCCTCTAATATCGAGATCCCGAAAAACTCATGACGAGCTGTTGACACAATATAATCACCCAACCTGAGCAGGCGAGCATATTCCTCTCGACCTTCCACATAACCGCAATGAATGAGTCTGTTGCCGAGAACCGTTTTGGCTTGCGCAAAAATCTCTGGGTGGTGGCGGAAATGCTGACCAAGCACAATAACCTGAAAGGGATACTCCGAAGCCAACGCAAACAACGTAAGAAAAAAGGTCTCCGGATCTTTATCATGTTCCCAACGATGATTCCAGATAATGACGGGGTCTTTATTTTCGTCCACCCTTTCCTTATCTCCTCGCTCCTCTGCCCGTGTTCCCTTCAGCTGAGCATCAATCTCCTGAAAATCAATACCAGGGTACAGTATAACGGACTTTACCCGAATCTGCTCTTCAAGATGGCCCAACTCCATATCCGTTGATTTTTTCAAATAGAAACGAATCCCGTCCAGAAAAGTCTCCAGATTGTATCGGCTATTAAAGGCAAGACGATCTGCGCACAGGGCTGAGGTGAAATTAATAGAAGCAAACTGAAACATGCCGGAATCATGCACCTGGCCGGGATAACTGAACTGGTTTTCATGAAAATATATCGCCAGCGGAAGACAGACCCCTTGAGCCGCCAAAAGACTCCGCAGCACAGCCACATCGAGAAAGGTGGAGGTCAAAATTCCATCAAAGACAAATCGATCTCCCCGAATATTCGCCTGATTATCCTGAGCGATCATCTCGACAATCCGCTCGGCAAACCACGGTGCAGCCAGCTGCATCCGCATCTTCCATTTTCGCGCAGGAAGAGAGACAAGCGTGCAGCGGCAATCAAGCTGCTGCTGCAATCCGAGCAGAAAGGCCTTATGAGAGCCTCCATAATACGGTTCCAGCAGGAGGATATGCTGAGGATCGTTACGCATAGTAGGCTATACTCAGGAAATCCAGGAAATAGAAATGTTTTTTAAAACAATTAACATGTTACATGCAAAAAAGCAAGCTTTTGCTCAGCATTTACACCGCAGATTAAAAAAAGGGAAAGGTTTTCTTCACGAGCTTTTTCTGCTATTGTTTAAGTAAGATTTAAGTAAGATATTTCATGGGAAATACGAAAAAAATCCTCTGAAGGTCACCCGAACCATCCGGCCCCTGAACAACAGTCTTCCATTTCATAAACTTCATAAGCAGACGGAACGATGAAAAACGAAGAGTACGATCCCCATTTTAAAATCTTCCATGAGCTGATGAGCTTCAGGGTCCAGGAAATCTTACTGGTCTCCAGCCCCTACGATGCCTATATTCTGGAGGAAGACGGATCTATGGCCTCACGGATTATCAATGAGTATCATGGGTTAAATCTTTCACGTCCGCCTCGCATCACGAGTACCGCCGATGCGGAACAGGCATTGGAAATGTTAGAAAAAAAGAATTTCGATCTCGTGGTCACTATGGCCCACCTCAACGGCATGGCAGGCTGTGAATTTGCCATGAAAATCAAAGAGCAGCATCCAGATATCCCGGTTATCCTACTCACCCATTCGGTCCGGGATGCTATCCATCAGACAGATTTTTTTCAAAAACCCTGCTTTGACAACAGCTACACCTGGTGCTGCGATTCCTCTATCATGTTGGCCCTGGTCAAGAATGCCGAAGATCAGCGCAATGTGGATCATGACACTCAAAAGGCTATGGTTCGGGTGATACTGCTGGTGGAAGACTCCCCCCTTCATCGTTCAATCCTCCTCCCTATGCTTTACGAGGAGTTGGTTGAACAGACACTGGCGGTGCTGGACGAAGGACTCAATGAACAGCATCGACTCCTCAAAATGCGGGCTCGGCCAAAAATCTTGACCGCTACAAGCTACGAAGAGGCCCTCTCTCTTTTTACACGCTACCGCCCCTATATCTTCTCTGTCATGTCGGATGTCCGCTTTCCAAAAAACGGTGAAGAATCAGCTTCAGCAGGCTACGAACTGCTCAATGAAATTCGATCACGAGTTCCTGACCTGCCTCTACTCATGCTCAGCTCAGAGAGGGGTAACAAGGCGTTGGCTCACCAAATTCCGGCGGTCTTTATAGAAAAAGCAAACCGTTGCATGGCTGAAAAATTACATGACTTTTTTATCCGCCATCTCGGTTTCGGAGATTTTATTTTTCGCACCCCTGAAGGTATGGAGGTCGGCAGGGCATCCTCTCTGTATGAATTTGAGCAACAGCTGGGCACAATACCCGATGAATCCCTGCGCTATCATGCCCGCTGCAATCATTTCTCCAACTGGGTCATGGCCAGGATTGAGGTCTCGCTTGCTGCCCGCTTGCATAAAAATCAGGTCGGCGGCATAAATGACTGCTCTGCCCTGCGTAAAAATCTTGTGGCAAAGGTACATGCCCTGCGGGAATCCAGACAGCAGGGGGTCATGACCCGTTTTTCAACCCGTGACTATGACCCAGAGGTCACTGAATTTACTCGTATCGGCCAGGGCTCTGTAGGGGGGAAAGCCAGAGGGATAGCCTTCATGGCTTCAGAGTTGCATCAGGTGAGATATCGGCAACCGCTTTTTAGCGAAAACAGGGTCAAGATCCCTCAAACCTGTGTGATCGCGTCCTCTGGGTTTAAAAATTTTATCAGTCTCAACAGACTCCACCCTGACGAACTTCTCTCGGACCATGAGGTTGAACAGCAGTTCCTTGCCGGAGACATGCCTGATTGGCTCCTGAACGACTTGAAATCCTATCTGAAAAATATTCATTATCCCCTGTCTGTCCGCTCCTCCAGTTTACTTGAGGATGCCCGTTACCGCCCCTATGCCGGAATTTACCACACCTGCATGCTGACAAATCAAGCACCTGATTTCAATAAACGCTTGGACCAGCTTGTCCAAGCCGTGAAACGGGTCTACGCCTCCACCTGGTTTGAAGGCCCAAGAAGCTATTCCCGCTCCATCGGACAAACTCGGACCGATGCAATGGCTGTCATTATTCAACAAACCGTGGGTAGGCAATACGGTGATTTTTTCTATCCAGCCATGTCCGGGGTAGCCCAGTCCTACAATTATTACCCTATTGATCCTATGCAGGCTGAGGACGGGATTGTCCATCTGGCAACAGGCTTCGGAAAAACCGTGGTTGAAGGCGAGCAAAGCCTTCGTTTTTGCCCAGTTTACCCTCGACATCTGCCCCAGTTTTCTACAGTGGAGGATATGCTCAATAATGCCCAGCGTCATTTTTACTGCCTCAGTTGCGCTCCAGGAATTGAGCCGGTCGGCAGCATGGCGCTTCGCCAACTTGAGGAGGCAGGAGGTGAAGAGGCTATCCAATTTCTTTCTTCAACCTATATCCCGGAGGAACATCGGATTCGTGACAGCCGTATTCCCGGCCCCAAGGTCTTGACCTTTGCCCCCATCCTCAAATATGATGTCTATCCTTTGGCGGCATTGCTCAAAGAACTTTTGGCCCTGGGGCGTGCAGGAATGGGTTGTGAGGTGGAGATCGAGTTTGCTGTTGACCTGGCCGAGGATCCTGCTCAATCTGTTTTTTATTTTCTTCAAATCCGCCCGATTGTGGCCGGCACCGAGCTGGAACAGCTACGTATTACAGCGGAGGACAAGGAAGCAGCCTTTCTCTCATCCCAAGATACCCTTGGCTTCGGGCAGCATGACAAGATGCAGGATATTATTTTCATCCGACCAGACAGCTTTGACCGAGCAAAAACGCAGGACTATGCGCAGGCAATTGGCAAGATCAACAGAATGCTTCATCAGCAGGAGCGATCTTACCTGCTGATCGGGCCTGGACGCTGGGGGACTGCTGACCCCTGGCTCGGGATTCCGGTGCAATGGCGGGATATCTCCGGAGTGGGTGCGATTGTAGAGCTTCAGGATGGCGCGGTGCGGGCCGAGGCTTCCCAAGGCTCACATTTTTTCCAGAATATTACTTCGCTGGGAATTCCGTACCTGATGGTCAGGGAGCAAGATGATGGTGATGCCATTGATTGGGACTGGCTCCTTGCCCAGGAAAGAGAGAGTGAGTCAGGAGGCGTCTGTCATGTTCGGCTCGCCGACCCCTTTACGCTAAAAGTGGATGGGGAGCGCAATGAGGCGGTTGGGTTTGTCCTAAAAACTCCGTTGGTAGCCAAC
>JBATKL010000711.1:0-2820 GCA_049669385.1 Candidatus Electrothrix sp.
GGTGCGCTCAATCTTGTCCTGAACGATCACAACACTTGAAAGGCGGTTGGCCAGATTAAAGGCACGCTGGGCTGCCTCCTCGTTGGCAACCGGCCCAGAAAGCACCACCACCCCTTCTGAAACCGACACAACCACTTTCTCCAAGCCGGGAATCTCCGCAAAAATCGCCTCGGCCCGCTGTTTGATTTTATCATCGTCGCCCTTTTTGCTGACGGTCTCAATAACGGACGTTTCCTTGACCTCTTCCGCAGCGGATAAGCCGTCTTCGGCTGCTGCTGAAAAGACGCTCCCCATGAGAAACAGCACGATCAAAAGCCATTGCAGGAAACGGCGGGAAATAGTCGCAGATACTTTTCTTTTTTCAAAGGGATACATATTTGACAAAAAATCAGATAAATATTTCAGATGTTCTCAAAGCCCGACAGCGAACGGTCGTCCTTGAGCACCGAGTCAGGCTTGAGGCGTGATACTGCTTTCCATGAAAAACTTCAGTATCCCTATAATTTTACTACCATCGTCAAAGTTATAAAAATAACTGTCGATTGTGGCTGTACCATCCTGAAGCGACAGAAATTGCCAGAGTACCCCGTCAGTCACAACGCCGTAAATCGGAGAAATCGGTTTTCCTTTCTGCTCATTGAAAATTCTCGCCGCTTCCATTTCCGCAATACACTGCGGCACTCCGCTCCCCAAATCAGATTTTTTTGCTTCAACGAGAACCACGACAGGTGAGGTGATATACAGTTGATTATCACTCTTACTGATGATTCCGTCAGGATTTCCTGTCAGACCTTTGCTGCTATCAACATTAAAGGTATTTTCCAAGAAAAAACTCATTTCTACATGCTGAGTTAACTCCAGCAGCACATTATCGACTATCAATGCCTGCCGTGCGCTTTCCGTGTTGATTCTAACGGCTTTTGTATAGGCCATTTTCATCGTATCAACAAACCATTGGGTCAACTGAACCGGCTCAATATGACGATAGAGTTCATTATCAGCCTGGATGGTAAGCCCTAATTTCTGATTGATTTGGTCGAATGTCTTGAAATCACTGTATGCCATGATGCTGTACCTATGAAAAAATTATTCGCAGTTCATACTGCTGCGCTTGTTCCGATCAACAGTGCAGGTCCGATTGAGTTCAGCGAAATCAGACAGTTAGAACCATATTGAATGTACTCCAACCCCGCTTATGTTAATTCGGATTATAATCATAGCCCTTCAAGTCATTATCAAGGGTCCAGATATATACCCGTTGCCCGGAGTGAATTCTTTGTAGTTCTTCCCAATCCTTGATGATAGAGAGATCACCGAACCCAACGCCCTTCATGGCATAATCTGGAAACTCACCCAACCAGCATAAATTAAGTTTAATAGGTTACTGCATTTTCCGTTTATTCTGATATCGAGACGAAAAACAGAAAAACCTTTTTCCTTATCATTTAGAAAGATACGCCTGGATCTCCCGAACAAATATCGTGGCCTTCTGAAGATACTCATCAATCGCATCGACATCAGGCATCACCAGATCGACGTAATCAAATTTCTGCCGATATTCAAAAACCATATTGTATAGCCTACCCGACTCCACAGGAAAGATGCGGGTTTTGATATACTCGCGATTAAAATAGCCCTTAACTTGTCCATGTTTTGAAAATGCCGCTTCGTCCCGCGCCAATACCGCCTGAACGGCATAAAACATGGCATAATAGATGCGATTCATAGCTGGAATGAGCATCCCATTTTCGCTCAACAACCGAGCGGCCCGCAAGGATTCTTCCGAGCGTTCCAAGCGATAGGTCATGATCGTCCGACGATCTTCAGGTGTCACAGGCGCACCCCTTCCCGCAGAATATTGCGGTAGATCGGTAGGCAATCCGCATGGGTACCGATGTCAGAATCAGAGAGCAGGATAACATCAATGACACAGTCATACTTCAGTTCCAAATCATAAGCCATATTGTACACATCCTGCTCAATATCCGTCGTCAGATCGGGAATCTGAAGAAAAATATCAATGTCAGAATCTTCTGTCGCGTCTTCCCGCGCATTTGAACCGAAGAGCCTCATGTCACTCACGGTATATTTTGCGTCAACATCCTGTTTAAACTCATAAACGATATCATCCAGATGTGTCGTAATCATGCGTTCCGCCTCCTTCCTGTTATTATCAAGAGCATAACGTAACAGATACCTCTAACATACTATAATCAAACCGGGTGCGTAACATCAACCATCAAACTTCTCCTGCATCTTTTCTCAACAATGACTTCGATTCTCCCAATCTCGGCTGTAAAAGCTGCGCGTTTTCGTTTCACGCAAGCTACCTCACTTGCCAGGACTCAACCGCAGCAACCGCCCCCCTTTTCCATCCTCCAAAACCCAGATTGCGCCATCTGGCCCTTGCTCAACCTCTCGGATTCGCTCTCCCATGTCAAAACGTTCGGCCTCCTCTGCCTGATCACCTGCAATCCTGATTCGTACCAGTGATTTCGACCTCAGCCCACCAAGAAAAGCATTCCCCTGCCACAGGGGAAACAGAGAACCCGAGTATATTATCAGGCCCGACGGTGCAACGGTTGGTACCCAGTAGACCTCGGGTGCATGAAATTCCGGGCGCGTATCATGATCAGGAAGAGAAAAACCAGAGTATTGATCACCCCATGAGACAAGAGGCCAGCCGTAATTATCGCCAGCAATAATCAGGTTGAATTCATCACCGTGCCGAGGCCCCATTTCGTGGGTCCACAGCTGCCCCTGTTTATCGAACGCAATACCCAGCAGATTGCGATGCCCGAGAGACCAGAAAGTTTTGGC
>JBATKL010000712.1:0-3976 GCA_049669385.1 Candidatus Electrothrix sp.
GATTTTTTCGGACGAGAATGCTTAATAAAGGCGAGCAGGGTCTCCGGGGCAACCGAAGAATGATCGCTGAAACTGAAGACCAAATTGGCAGGTCCTTGTTCAAGCTTGATGATGCCCAGTTTACGAAGCGGATATTTAAGACCAACCAAAGAAAACAGGGTCTCTGCCTCACGGGGCAAGGCACCAAAGCGATCAATGACCTCATCTCGCAGGTCGGCCAACAGCTCTGGATCTTCATTCCCGGCCACAGAGAGGCGACGATACAGGCGATAACGCAAGACGGTGTCCCGAACATAATCATCCGGCAGAAAGGCGGCCACCCGCAGCTTAACATCCGGTTCCACTTCAGGTTCGGACAGGTCGCCTCCCTGTTCCGCCTGTTTTTTCAGATCCGCTACAGTAGATTGGAGCAGTTCCAGATAAAGGTCATACCCCACAGCGGCAATATGGCCGGACTGAGAAACCCCCAGGATACTGCCGCCGCCCCGGATCTGGAGATCATTCATGGCCAGCTTGAAGCCGCCGCCCAGCTCGGAACAATCCATCAATGCCCGCAGGCGCTGTCCGGCATCTGCCGTCATTTGCTCGCTGGATGGCACCAACAGGTAGGCATAGGATTGGCGGGAAGAACGCCCTACCCGGCCCCGCAACTGATACATGTCCGCAAGCCCGATGCGATCAGCCCGGTTGATAATAATGGTATTGGCGTTGGGAATATCTAAGCCTGATTCAATGATCGTGGTGCTGACCAGAATATCCACCTCGTGATTGATAAAGCTGACCATGATATCTTCCAGATGCTTGCCCGGCATCTGACCGTGGGCCACAGCAATGCGGGCATGGGGTACCAGCTGTTCGATCTGCTCCGCGATCCGATGGATGGACTTGACGCGGTTATGAACAAAGAAAACCTGACCTCCCCGTTCCAGCTCCTGCTGCACCGCCTCCCGGATCACCAGATCATCATAGCGAGCGAGAAAAGTTTTAACCGCACGCCTTTGCCGGGGCGGACTGGAAATCACAGAAAGATCACGAATTCCGAGGAGGGACATCTGCAAGGTACGGGGGATCGGAGTGGCGGTCAGGGTAAGCACATCCACATCCGCCCGCAGTTTCTTGATCTTCTCCTTATGGGAAACCCCGAAGCGGTGTTCCTCGTCCACGATCAGCAGGCCCAGCTTCTGAAAAACAATACTTTTAGAGAGCAGACGATGGGTTCCCACCACCAGATTAACATGCCCTTCTTTCAGGTCCCGGACGATATCCTTCTGTTCCTTGGTGCTGCGAAAACGGTTGGTGCAGGCAACTTCCACGTCAAAACCTGAGAAACGCTCCCGAAAAGTCGCTGCATGCTGTTCCGCCAAAACCGTGGTAGGCACCAAAACCGCCACCTGAAAACCGTCTTCGATGGCCTTATACGCGGCCCTGACCGCGACCTCGGTCTTGCCGTAGCCGACATCGCCGCAGACCAGCCGATCCATGGGTTTATCTGAACAAAGATCTTTGAGTACCTCGTCAATGGCCTTGGCCTGCCCTTCGGTCTCATCATAGGGGAAGGATTCAGCCAGCTCCTTGAAAAGGATGCCTGGCGGCTGAAAACAATGGCCTTTACGTATCTCACGACGGGCATAGATAGCCAGCAATTCCTGGGCTACCTGCCAGACCGCCTCAGTGACCTTTTTCTTGGCCGTCTGCCAGCGTTGGGAGCCCAGCCGATCCAGTTTGGGCTGCTGATCCGTCAGACCCTGATAACGACTGACCCAGTGCAGCTGATGTACCGGAATATAGAGCTTATCGTTACCGAGAAACTCAAGCAGCATGAAATCACCGCGCTGCCCGGCAAAATCCATGTTGACCAAACCCTGGAAGCTAGCCAGACCATGATCCCGATGGACAACAACATCCCCGACAGAGATCTCCTCCAAGGCAACAGGTTCACCTTGGGGCCTGTTCCCCTTCTTCTTGCTGCCCGATTGTAGCCGTTTCTCTCCAAACAATTCAGCAGCCGAGAGAATATGCAGCTGCTCTTCCGGCAGATCAAAACCCTGGGACAGCAAATGCTCAACAAGAAGGACCTGTCCAGGATACTGCTGTTGCAGATCAAGCGGGGTCGTCCCCCGACCACATTGGATGCCGTATCCTGCCAGCATTTCCTCCAGGTGTTCTACCTGCCTGCCGGAGCGACAGGCAAAAACAACCGTATCCTTTGCCTTCTGCCATTTCAAGAGACGGTCAGCAAGCGGGGCCAGTACCCCTCGTTTCTTCCGTTGCAGCTCTATCTCCTGCCGGAGCAGGGAATGGTCACCAACCTGTTGAATAATCGGCGGTTGCAGAGCATCTGGGGCAGGATACAGACAGAGATCGATCCTGAGTCTCTTGCCGAGGCATCGTTCCAGTTCCTCCTGCTCCATAAAGAGCGTTTTCGGAGGCAAAGCTATCCCTTGACCTCCTTCGCTTGCAGCTTCCTCGTAATTAGCTGCAATCCTTTCCCGAACCAAGGCTGTCTTGCGCTTGATGGTTACCGGATCATAGAGAATACAGGGACAGTCAGCAGGGAGATAATCAAACAGAGTCTGCGGGCTGGGATCCTGGTAAAGAAGCGGGAGAAGAAATTCAATCCCTGGAAAACGAATCCGATCCCGTAGCTGCTGCATGATCTGACGAAATCCGTCAGAGTCGATATGATCGGGGGTATGATCGGGGCTCAGCTTTTCAACAGCAACATACAGGTCCTGCCGCCATTTCTCTAGAGCAGAGGGAGCCGGAAAGAGGACATCCGAGGCTGGCAGGAGAACAACCTCCTCCAGTTTTTCCTCAGAGCGTTGGCTCAACGGATCAAAAACCCGGATGGACTCCACGGTATCGCCGAAAAAATCAAGGCGCAGAGGACCTTGACCGGCAGGTCCGCCAGAAAGCCCAGAAGCAGGCGGAAAGAGATCAATAATACCGCCCCGCACAGCGAGGTCACCAGGCTGACGGACCAGTTCACAGGACTGATACCCGACATCAATCAGGGAGGCGATTAAGGCATCCCGATCTGTGTCTTCACCGGCCATGACCAGCTCACAGCTCCTGCTCAGTACCTGTTGAGGAAGAATCCGCCGTATAATGGCCTCGACCGAGGTCAGGACAATACAGGGACCACTGCCTTCCTGGAGAAAATAGAGCGTGGAGAGCCGGGTCGCTACGGTGGTAGGGTCCGGGGCAAGCTGGGTATACGGCGCTATCTCAAAGGCTGGATAGGTGAGGACGGGGATATCGGTAAAGAGGCGAGTATCCCCGGCCAGGGGCTCAAGAAGATCATCGGAAGGGACAAGGCAACAGATGGTCTGCTGCTGTATCGCTTGAAGCCGGGCTGCGAACAGGGCCGCACTGCCTCCGTGCAGGCCGCAGATATCTCTTTTTTTTTCCTGCTGTCCTGTGGTATCGGACAGCTCTTTACAGATGGACAGCATGGTTCCTTGCTCTGCAAAAATATTTTCTGATGATAAAAGGGGACATCTTTTTCTCGGACAATGGCGGAAACAATATTCAGTCATCAGGAAAAAAGCAAGGGAAAGCCGAAGATACGGAGAAGAACTCCCGTATCTACTTAATTCCTTGACAGTAGTCGAGGTACCCTTTTGGGTAATAAAGCGACAGCAGTTGTGAAAACAAACTTGACTTTAACCACATCGTGGTGATTCAATAAGAATAATAATTCCTATTAATAATCAAGTACGAAACACAGGAGGAACTATTTATGAATATAACAAGAAGCATACTGATTATTCCGATTGCCGCATTGCTGCTGAGTGGATGTGCCTCAACTGAGGGGTATAAAAAGCCTATCAGTGATTTCCAGGCTGCATCAAACATTGTTATTGAAAACGCTAGAATTGAATATAAACTTGTCAATAAAAAAGAACGCGATGCTGAAATTGACAAGCGTATCTATCTTGGAGAAGAGATTAATCCTGAATTTCTTGGAAGTGAG
>JBATKL010000713.1:0-2710 GCA_049669385.1 Candidatus Electrothrix sp.
CACCTCGGATCTCATGTCCACGGGTGTGGATGCCAAGACCTGCAAGCTGATCGTGCTGGATAAATCCATCAGGTCCATGACCATGTTCAAGCAGATCATTGGCCGGGGTACCCGCATTGATGAGGACCATAACAAGTTCTTTTTCACGATCATGGATTTCAAGAACGCCACAGCCCTGTTCCGTGATCCTGCCTTTGATGGCGACCCCGTGGATATCTATGAGCCGGGGCCTGATGACCCTCCGGTTCCTCCCGATCCTCCTGAGCCGCCTGATGGTCTGGAATTTGAACCACCTGAAGGGCCTGAAACCGGAGAAAGTAGAAAGATCTATCTGTCTGGAGTGAATGTCCGTATTCTCGCGGAACGGGTGGAGTACATCGGCCCGGACGGCACCCTGATCACCGAATCCTATCGCGATTTCAGTCGCAAGCAGATCCGTTCCGAGTTTGCCTCCCTGGATGATTTCCTCCAGCGCTGGCAGAGCGCAGACAAGAAAAAGATCGTGCTGGAGCTGCTGGAAGAGCAGGGCGTGATCCTGGAAAATCTGGCTGCTGAGGTGGGGTCGGAGTATGGCGAGTTCGACTTGATCTGCCATATCGCCTTTGATCAGCCGCCCCTGACCCGCAAAGAACGGGCTGCGGAGGTCAAAAAACGCGATTACTTTACCAAATACGGTAACCAGGCACGGGCAGTCCTCAATAACCTGCTGGATCAATACGCTGATACGGGCATCTGCTCCATTGAACATAATAACATTCTGAAAATGAAACCCTTTAACGAAATAGGCACCCCTTTGGAAATTATCAAGCAGGTCTTTGGCGGCAAAAAACAGTACCAGCAAGCCCTTGTTGAACTGGAAGAACAACTCTATCTGAATTCCTTAGATTCGGTGGATTCTCTGGAGAAAAGCGCATGAGCAATGTATCTGGTATCATTAAATCCATCCAGGATATTATGCGCAAGGATGTGGGCGTGGACGGCGATGCCCAGCGCATCAGCCAGCTGGTCTGGATGTTTTTCCTCAAGATTTTTGATGATCGGGAAGAGGAACTGGAACTCCTGGAAGACGAGTATGTCTCGCCCCTGCCCGAGGAGCTGCGCTGGCGCTCCTGGGCCACGGATCGGGAGGGGATGACCGGGGACGGGCTCTTTGATTTTGTCAATCAGCAGCTTTTTCCGACCCTGAAAGAACTCGGTATCGGTAGTATGGGCAATATGGGTAGTATAGGTAGTACGGGCGCGAATGATGACCAACGAGCCTCGGTAGTGCGCAATGTCTTTGCGGATGCCTATAATTACATGAAATCCGGTACCCTGATGCGGCAGGTGATCAACAAGATCTGCGAGATTAATTTCAACAGCCAAGCGGATCGCCACACCTTTGGTGCCATCTATGAGCAGATCCTCAAGGATTTGCAGAGCGCAGGCAATGCGGGCGAATTTTACACGCCCAGGGCCGTGACCGAGTTCATCGTCAATCGGGTTGATCCCCGGCTGGCCGAGACCGTGCTGGATCCGGCCTGCGGCACCGGCGGTTTTCTGGCCTCGGCCATTGAGCATAAACGGGAGCAGTATGTGCGCACCGCCCTTGATGAAGAGGTTGTCCAGCAGACCATCCACGGGGTGGAAAAGAAATCCCTGCCCCATATGCTCTGCGTCACCAATATGATTCTCCATAGCATCGACACTCCGGTCAATATCCGCCACGACAACACTCTGACCCGGCCCTTACGGGATTACCGGGAAAAGGATCGGGTCCAGATCATTATCACCAATCCGCCTTTTGGCGGGGTGGAAGAGGACGGCATTGAAAACAATTTTCCTACAGACCTGCGCACCCGTGAGACCGCTGACCTGTTCATGACCCTGATTATCCATCTGCTCAAGAAAAAGGGGCGGGCTGCGGTGGTCCTGCCGGACGGCTTTTTCTTTGGCGAGGGCATGAAGACCCGGCTCAAGGAGAAGCTGCTCAGCGAATGCAATCTCCACACCATTGTCCGCCTGCCCAATGGCGTGTTCAATCCCTACACCGGCATCAAGACCAACCTGTTGTTTTTCACCAAGGGCAGCCCCACGGAAGCGGTCTGGTACTACGAGCATCCCTATCCTCCAGGGGTGAAGAACTACAACAAGACTAAGCCCATGCAGTTTGCCGAGTTTGCCCCGGAGATTGCCTGGTGGGGCAGCGAGGAAGACGGCTTTGCAGCTCGGAAAGAGACCGAACAGGCCTGGAAGGTGGGTATTGAGGAGATCAAGGCCCGCAATTATAACCTGGATATCAAGAATCCCCATGTGGGCGAGCAGGTGGTCCATGATCCTGAAAAGCTGCTGGCCGACTATGCGCGGCAGCAGGAGGAGATCAGCGATCTGCGGGCACAGCTCAAGGGGATTTTGTCTGCGGCCTTGCGTGCGACCGGGACGAATCAAACTCAGATGAAGAAAACCCAGACTGACGGGGGTGCGGCTTGAGCATGGAAGAGCTGATAAGCGAGCATCTGGCGACCTGGACCGAGGCCCAAATCGTGAAGGCGGCAGGTGGTCGGGGGAGGAAGAGCAGCGGGGAGGGGAATCGCTACGGGATGAAGAAGTTGCGGGAGCTGATTCTGGAACTGGCTGTGCGGGGGAAGCTGGTGGCCCAGGATCCTACGGATGAACCGGCTTCGGTGTTGCTGAGGCGGATTGCTGCGGAGAAGGTGAGCTTGGTTACGGC
>JBATKL010000714.1:0-2802 GCA_049669385.1 Candidatus Electrothrix sp.
GTATCGACCAGTCAATAGTCCTGCCGATACAATGAGAAAAAGCACGTGGAGTCCTCATAACAACCTCCTGACAAGGTAAAAAGTAGGCGACCCGGCTATCTCCCCTCTGGAGACCCGTGGCTTTCCGACACCGTCTCACGACGGCTGTGGCTTTATCAACTTTCCGGTACCAACCAGAAAGTAAGGCAATCGTTCAAGTAACGAAGCGTTGCCTTTTTTTGCTATGCTGAAGCAGGCGATACAAATGGTGGCTCCACCCGGCTGAGAATGTATTCGTACCGGACAGTTATTACCACCATCGCCTCTATGGGTAAAATGTACACAGCTTCATCTCCTCAGTCAAGAAAAATTTTCACACTTAGACAATAAAGAAACAATTATCATTCTCGAAAATAACCTGTAGTCAGCATAGCCTCAACCTCGACCTCAACCGTTGCTTCTCTCTGATCCAGCAGCCAGCTCTTTAAAGTTATGACTGAGGAACTCACTTTCCGCCGGGGTCAGATCAAAACGGAGCTGGGCATCATTGACAACCTGATTACGTTGCTTTATCGGATGATCCCGCATGGTCTCCCCGATCCATTGTACCGCTTTTTGCAGATTGCTCGACAGGGCTGCTGTAGGATGTTTTTCCATAGTTCTCCTCCGGTTTTCATCGTATATTGTTCAACATCCATTGTTTTATTTTGCACTCTTTTTTTGTTCTTTCTATCTTACAAGTTCCCTCTTGACTGTCAATCATAAGCAATGCTAACATGAAGATATATCAAGAACCTTGAAGGAGGTTACAGAATGGAAGATTTGAGCGGAAATTTTCTCATATCAACACCGCAGATGCCTGATCCAAGATTTCAGGAACAGGTCATTTTACTGTGCGCACATAACAAAGAAGGCGCGATGGGGGTGGTCATTAATAAGCCCAATGAGGAGATATCCATGATGGAGGTGCTGCTCAGTACCAATATTCCTCTGCCGGAAGGGCCACTGCCGCCGGTGTACAACGGTGGCCCGGTAGAAATGGAGGCGGGCTTTATCCTGCACAACTCAGACGCTGAGGCTGGCAACGCTATCAAGGTCACCCCGGATATTTATCTTTCCCGTGAAGCAAAGCTGCTGGAAAGAATATCTAAAGGCGAGGGGCCAAAGGATTACATGTTTCTGCTGGGATATGCAGGTTGGGGACCGGGGCAGCTGGAAGCCGAGTTGATGGATAACTCCTGGCTGACCGTGCCCGGTGATATGCATGTCCTCTTCAATACCCCGGATAAGATGAAGTGGAAACAAGCCGCCCGTCGATACGGTATTAATATTTCTATCTTCAGCGATATTGTCGGTAATGCCTGATCCTGCCGCCTCCGCTGAGGTATTAAAACAGTAGTATCTATTTATCAACAAAGTCATGTCTCTCCGGCGTTTTATATTCCAGAGGGACATTCTTTCCCTTATTCAGTCCTCCAAAAAAATCCCTGTCAGCTCTATCTCCAGCCCCGCAAACAGCTCCGAGCTGAGCCTATCGTCCTTTGTGAACACCTCGGCCTTACCGTACTCACCGTTTTGATCTAACAGGTAGACCATAACTGTCCGGTCGGTGGGATGAAAGAGCCAGTATTCCTTTACTCCGTGCTGTTCGTACAGGGCTCTTTTGACCTTCAGATCTTTGGCCGCTGTGGCAGGGGAAAGAATCTCGATAATAAGATCAGGTGCGCCGATACAGCCGCGCTCGTCAAGTTTTTTTCTGTCGCAGATGACTGAAATATCCGGCTGAACAACGGTGGTTACAGCATGGTCCTCTGCATTATCCTGTTCCAACAGGCGAACATCAAAGGGTGCAGCGTAAACAGCGCAGTCCTTTTTCTTGAAATGCTGATACAGTAATGAGCTAAGTCGGATGGAGATCTCCTGGTGCAATCTTGAAGGAGCGGGTGACATATCCCATACATCCCCGTTGATCAGTTCCCACCGTTCTTGATCATCCCAGGATAAATAATCAGCGTAGCTGTATTTTTCGTCGATTTTTGTTTGTGGAAGAGTCATTGTTCTGCTCCGAAGAAGGCTTTTGACCGCAGACAGCATAGTTCGGTGAGCTGTCTGGATCATCTGTGTCTTGAAATTCATCCTTAGTTTACCTGCTTCCGAGTCAGAAGGCAACTTACGGAGTTACAGTTTTCTGCCAGCTTGGCGAGAGGAGATATTTTGCTCTCACAGCATATTTGCTTGAAGATGGTGAAAAGGACAAGTAGAATCCCCGGTTAACTTATTTATGCTGTCTTAAAAGATTGCGTACTGAGAACACAAAACGAGATGTTGATGAAAACGACACAGCAAAAAAACGAACAAGAAAAATCTGTTTTGGGTGCTGATTTCACCCTCATAACCGGCGGCAGCCGTTCCGGCAAATCCGCCTTTGCCCAGCAGCAAGCCGAGCACATCAACGCCCCACGCCTTTTCATAGCCACCTGCCCCCGCATCGACCCGGAAATGGACGAACGCATCCACAGGCATCAGCAGGACCGGGAAGGCCTGGACTGGCAAACCGCCGAAGTCCCCCTCCGCCTTGCCGAAGAGCTGGAGCGCACCCCTGCCGGAACCACGGTCCTCATTGATTGCCTCACCCTCTGGATCAATAATCTGATGTACGAGGCGGAACAGCAAGAGCAGGAAGTCAGCGAGGATCAAATGTCCACCTTGGCCGAAGAATTAGCCCGTGCCGCCCGTAATCATCAGGGGCAGGTTTTTCTTGTCACTAACGAGGTGGGACTGGGTATTGTCCCGGATAATCCCTTGGTCCGGCGCTACCGTGAT
>JBATKL010000715.1:0-1760 GCA_049669385.1 Candidatus Electrothrix sp.
GCCCCATACTCCCTTCTCCGGCCTGTAACGGTTGCAGATCCCCCAAAACCTCCTTAACCTTTACACCGGGGTACCACTTAGCAGGTTCAGGGTATAATCCAGATTTTTCACCTCTTTTTCCAACCAAAATGATTCTTTTCCTGCTTTGCAGGACGCCGTATTTTTCGGCAGACAGCGTCATAAATTCAGTTTCATACCCTGCATCCTGGAATACACGCCTCATGTTGTCAAAATAACGATTGCCGTTTTCATCTTTAGCTGAAAGGAGGCCAATAACATTTTCAAAGACAAACCAAGCAGGGCGGTAACGTTTAAGAAATTCAGCATAATAAATATACAGATAGTTTCTTATATCTCCCTTCATGCGATTTTTATCCCTTGAACGCCCGACGATTGAATATGCTTGGCAGGGCGGGCCTCCGACAATCAGATCAAGCTTAGCTCCGTCGAGTAATTCATCCGTTTTCTTGAAAAGTTCCGCTAGAGATTCTTTACTGATTTCAGTATTGATTACAGAATCAATACAATGATCTGGAACAAGACCATAAAGTTTGGAACGTGAAATGTTCCCGCACAGGTAGTCATTATATTGCTCAACACGGTCATGTGCCTTCAACCAGTGATATGCCATCCGTGTTCTCAACGTAAAGCAAGCAGCTTGATCAGCTTCCACATGAGCTACAGGGCTAAATCCGGCCCGAATAAATCCTTCAGATAATCCACCAGCCCCGGCAAAAAGATCAAGGAAACTTATTTTACTGTTATTTCTCATTCGTTTCTCATATGTGTATCTGCACAGCACGGATAGCTTGAAACTTTAGCAGGCTAATACATTGTTATTTAAGCAATATATCCTTGCTACCGCTTATGAAGTAAAAAAATCCGCGTTTACTGTTTCCCTACTGTCTCCGCATAATATCCGCACTGAACAACAGATGGCATGGAAACTGAATCAGTTGTGATTAATTGCAAACTGATAACCATAAAAATAATCAGAAGGCAAGGACAAGTTCACTGTCAGAAGACGTACCCATCCCCGTGTCAAAAGACAAAATAAAAAGGGTGAGTGATGGAATTATACGAGGCAGGGTACGACTTACATCCCCAAAAAAGGAGTAAGGCTTGAACACTGAGGGATGAAAAAACAGGGAAGAGGTTAACTCATGACGAAAAAATATTCCAAATTCATATAACCGCGAAAGAATACGATTGACAGAATCAGCAGAGTACTGTTCATTATAAAGGGAAGGCAGCTGAAACTCATATCCTCCTTTTCATGATGATACTTCCTCCAATTTCAGCTGCCTTCGTTTCATAAGACGGAAAAGTTCAACTTCCTACCCGCCTCTCAATTCTTATACAATTTTTTATACCCTGCTTGTTTCAAAAAAACAACGTTTTCTTTTTCCACAGAAAGAAAAAAAAGCATATTCAACAAAAAAAAGTCATTTTATCCAACAGAAAACCGTGAGCTTCTGGACGACAATAAGTACTCAACTCGACGAAATCACGTAAAAAGGCCCGCGAGCAAAACGTTGTTATTTACTCGACAGGCAACGAAGGCACGAATAACCTGAATCCGGAAGAATCAGCACCCCCCTCCCCTATCCTCTCCAAGCCTTCCAGTTGAGTCCCCAAAGAAGCAACCGCTATCAATACCGTTTCAGACAGCCCTGCCAGATCCAATTCAAGTTCCGGCACACCAGCCAAACGAAAACTGATTGCAACGCCCCCCTCTGCTTGCGCGGTGCTGATGACCA
>JBATKL010000716.1:0-4229 GCA_049669385.1 Candidatus Electrothrix sp.
ATAGCGGGTGGTCTTGTTAAAACGTGGATTGGTAGGTGGCATTGCCTTTTCTCCGTAATAATGTCTGTATTTCATGTTCTGTCTTCCTCCAATACACGGCTGACAGGTTGACTTGTCGGCTCAGGTCGCACCCCTGGATGCAGCCTGCGCCGTTATTTAAATTCCGCCGGGATTTTGCCAGCTGTACTAGCTATCTTGGCTGCATACTCAGGAAGTTTGACCATCAATTTTTCACATTGCTCCAGAGTCTTACTGCCTTTTGCGCCATCAGAGCTCAGCATCTGCTCCAGGGCCTTGGCCATGGCGCTGGCCAGGATCTGTTCACTGCTTTGGAGATAACTGCGCATATCCTGCAACATCATGGCGGCAGCTTGGTCTGCCAAGGGCTTGGCCAGGGCTGTCGTCATATCTCCAGCCGCTGTGGCGTCCAACACCTGCTTATTGATAAATTCCACGGAAGCATCGGCGGATGCTGCACTGTCTGCGGCTGGCGTTGTGCCTGATTTTTCCTTATTTTTACTCTTATTGAATAATTTCATACTCATGCACCACTTGCACTCATGATCTTACTGACCGCTTCAGACACGATGGCCGAGTTTAGCATATTCAAATTCTGCTGGTTGGATACTGCATTCTGCATGGCTAATCCGTTTGCATGACTTGCCACCTGATACAGGGAGGCCACTGCCTGGGCAGGGGCTTCAGCAACGACCTTGACATTGGTTTGGGTCACTGCATCGGTAATCTGTTCGTTAACCTGGTTCGGCATCTCTCTCTCCTTTTTGTTATTGGTTCTCTTGTCTCTCCGCAATCTGTCCGCAGCCTTCCTTGTCCTGCCAGCTCCTGTTGCTTTGCGACTTTTCCCCTCAGGCTCATTCCGAAGCAGTTGCTCAACGAATAAATACGAACTTAACCGACTGGTATCTCTATGACAATTACTGAAAACAGAGAGGAGAAACGAGAGGATAACCTATAGGAGCAAGACTAACAGATTGTTTTGTAAGCTCTTTTTACAAACTCGCTCGCGAGGAAGTAATGAGGCGTTCACAGAGCGACTCGGCACAGGAGGCCGAAGGAGGGGGAGCAACCCGAGGTTATACCAGCAAGAACCTATGTTCTTCGGTCCCTCCTTCCTGAACAAAGCCCAGGCGGGACACCTCGTCCTGAAGGGACAAACCAAAGAGAGCCCACTGTTTTAACGCTGGGTGGAGGAGATTGACACAAACAGCTCTATAAGCATTTCTTCATGTCGAAATCAAATCAGCCGAAACCGAAAGAAGCTCGAAGAAATGGTGCAGCAGCGCACCGAGGCCCTTGAGATTGTGATGCAGATTCGGGAAGAAATTGGGATTAACTGGTCGGGGGAGGAGTTTGAAGGCGTTTTTAAAGAGTCTGGAATGAAATGATGTCAGGTGCCCGCATAACGAAGACTGTCCCTTATTGTTATTTCACTTGACACAAAAACGGATTTTCCTTACCATCAGGTAAGGAAAATAAAAAAGTAAGGAGAAAGGCATGACTGTAGCTACGCTTACCACAAAGGGGCAGGTAACTATCCCTAAAAAAATCAGAGAATTACTTCAGTTGCATTCCGGTGATAAAATCGAAATTATTGTTACTGAAAAACGGGAGGCCGTTATCAGGCCGATCTCTAAAAAAGTGGATGATGTTTTTTGCAGGCTGCATCAGCCGGGCCAAAAGGCTGTCAGTGTCGATGAGATGAACAAGGCTGTAACCAGAAAACTGAAGGAAAAATTTACGTGAAAGGAATAGATACAAATATTCTTGTCAGATTCCTTGTCGGGGATGATGAGCACCAGGCACAAAAAGTTTACACGATTTTCAAGGATGCGGAACGGAATAAGGAAGAGCTTTTTGTTCCTTTGCCAGTGGTTCTGGAGTTGATGTGGGTCCTTGAAGCGGCTTATGCAATAGAGCAAAAGTTAATTATAGAAGCACTGAGGGAATTACTCCTCATGCCGATTCTGAAATTCGAGCATCAGTCAGGTTTGCAGCAATGTCTGCAAGCAGCACAAGGGACCAGTTTTGATCTTTCTGATTTACTGATTGCTCACGCTGCTCAACAACAGGGATGTGAAACAGTTATGACGTTTGACAAGAAGGCGGCCAGGTATTCGCTCTTCGAGTCTGCGGAATGAGCTGAAGAAAGATTGTTTTTGGGGGAGGGGGTTTAGGTGGGAGAGAATTGATAGATCCTCCCACCAAGGAAAGGCGGATTTCAATCTTCCTGGAGATTTTCATAAAGATCCGGCTGATCGGATGATCGTGGCGACGGCCAGAGTGCATCACGCACAATGAGTCACAAAAGACGGGAAAATCCGGGCGTATTCGCATGTTCATTCTGTTTGGTAATACGCCAAGTTTCTTTGCTACTTGAAGCTGTTTTCTTGGCTGATCTTTGCGGCCTTGGTGCTGCTGAGGGGGGAGTTGTTTGTTTCTCGGAGACGGTTGCCGTAATCAGGGGGGTGAACAACCGCCCCCGCCAAGCCTTCTGCCCAACTGGGTAAGAAAACTCCAAACAATCACGAAAAACCCCAACCCGCAAACCACGCCCGAGGTGCAGCTCGCTGTTTGTTCTGCCGCTCTCCGCAGCCTTGATCACCAAGAGAATATGATCATAACCTGCACGCCCCCCTATTTTCCAGAGCAGGCGCTCAACCACCCGACGCTGCAAGGCAGGATGCAGGGCGCAAAACGGCGTACGGAGAAGCTTAATTTTCGGGGAGGATAATTCGCTGATTGTTTCCTGCTCCGCCTCTGCGGTTAAGGCCACCAGCAGCTCTTCATCTACCGCCAAACTGTCCGCTGTCTTGCGCAGGGACTTCTTGATCCCCTGCTCAAAATGCTCCTCCAAAAAGGGCAGCAGCTGATGGCGAACTCGATTGCGAAGGAAGCGCATATCGTTATTGGAGGAGTCAAAGCAGGAGGCGATTTCTTGCTCTGTCAGCCAAGTCAGCAAGTCTTTTTTATCGATATTCAGCAAGGGGCGTATCAAATCTCTGCTGCGCATCCGCATCCCGGATACCCCCTCCCGACCGCTCCCCCGCAAGAGCCGCAACAAAATTTCTTCCGCCTGATCATCCGCCGTATGAGCCACAGCAATGTATTCCGCCCCCACCTCGCGAGCGGTAGCTCGAAGGGCGGCATAGCGCAGATCACGGGCAGCATGCTCAAGGGAAATCCCTTGCTCGCTGGAGTAAAACGTTGCATCCACCCGGTGCCTGACGCAGTTGACCTCCAATTTTTCCGCCGCAGCACGAACCGTCTGTTCTTCTCTCGGAGTTTCTTTCGGGCGCAAGCAGTGATCCACCCAGACCGCTGTCAGCTCAAGCTCCAAACGCTTCCGGGCATCTGCCAAGAGATGGAGCAGGGCCATAGAATCCGGGCCGCCGGAAACCGCAATAATAACCCTGCTCCCCTGCGCAATCTGACAGGATCCAGTAAGTTCCCGAAAAAAAAGACGGGGCAATGGTTCTGTTTTCCCCATGAAAATCAAACGGCTTCCTTAACTGCTCCGTATGTTTTATCGTAATTTTCACTTTGATAAAAATCGCATTTTATACAGGAAAGAAGTTTCATAACAAACTCTCCCTGCACCTTACCCCCGCATAAGGTGCCTGCAACCCGAGCACATCCCTTACCATGATGAGGATATGCCGGACAAATACCTTTTTCCCCTGCCTGCATTCCGTTCTTTTCTCGCCCGCATTGTTTATATTCCCAACAATTCATAATTTTTCCTCTCGCTCCCGTGTAGAACCCGGCACGATCTGCTGAAGTTTTCCCCGAACCTCATGCTCTTTTCCTTCTTACTGTTTTTATTTGCCTCAAAAAGAAAAAATAATCATACCTGAATATATAACTTTTGCCATGCTTAATTCATGCCACTCTCGCGGTTGGTACGGTTACCGGGCATACCTCACCGCAGCATAACGAAAATAATACTTTTTACCAACAAGGATCGATTCACCTCAGCCGGTCAGGCTTGCGTATTTTCTATCCTTCAGGGGATACGCTTCGAATATTTTTTACTCGCCGAGCGACAGCTCCCTTTCTTCCTCTCTGGAAAAAAAATCAAGCTCTGCTCGGCTATTGGCCGTGATTAGCCTTGCTCTGCACGTTTCCATACGGTACATTTCTCTCATGGATACCTTACTGACCATTGATAATTTTTCGCTGACCTTCTGTTCTGACCAGGAAATCGGCGG
>JBATKL010000717.1:0-10910 GCA_049669385.1 Candidatus Electrothrix sp.
CTCAAGGAACTGGGCATCAACTGCATCGAATTGATGCCGATTTACGAGTTTGACGAGTTCGAACACTCCAAGCGCGATGATGCCACCGGCAAGTATGTGAAGATGAACTACTGGGGCTACTCCACAGTGGGCTTCTTCGCGCCCAAAGCCGGATTCGCCGCCACCGGCAGAACAGGCGACAGTTCTATGGTGACGGATGAACTCAAGACCTTGATCAAAGAACTGCACCGGAACGGCATTGAAGTCATCCTGGATGTGGTTTTCAATCACACGGCGGAAGGCAACGAGTTCGGACCGACCATTTCCTACCGGGGCATTGACAATCCAACCTACTACATGCTCACCCAGGAGGGATATTATCAAAACTTCAGCGGCACCGGCAACACCCTGAACTGCAACAACCCGATTGTCCGCAATATGGTTTTAGATGCCCTGCGTTTCTGGGCTGCTGAGTATCACATCGACGGTTTCCGTTTCGATCTGGGGTCTATTCTCAGCCGGGATGCATTCGGTGCACCGATGGCTAATCCGCCGTTGCTGGAAACGTTGGCCTTTGATCCGGTCCTGGGCAAATGCAAGCTGATCGCCGAGGCATGGGATGCGGGTGGACTGTATCAGGTCGGCTCGTTTCCCGCCTATGGTCGCTGGGCCGAGTGGAACGGCAAGTGCCGTGATGCCGTCCGCCGTTTCCTTAAAGGCGACAGCGGAATGGCCGGAGCCATGAGTCAAGTTGTCCAAGGTTCCCCCGACCTCTATACCGGGCGCGGTCCAACAGCTTCAATCAATTTTGTCACCTGTCATGACGGTTTCACTTTGTATGACACTGTCGCCTACAACGACAAGCATAATGAAGAGAATCTTGAGAATAATCAGGATGGTGCCAACGACAACAACAGCTGGAACTGCGGCTGGGAAGGTGAAAGCACTGATCCGGGGGTCAACGCCCTGCGCAGGCGGCAGATAAAAAATGCCGCAGTCATGCTTATGGTCAGTCAAGGTGTACCGATGATTTTGCAGGGAGATGAGGTCGGTAGTACCAAATACGGCAATAACAACACCTATTGCCATGACAACGAGTTGAACTGGCTCGACTGGTCGTTGACCGAGAAAAACAGCGAGCTGCTGCGCTTTTTCAAGCTGATCATCGCCTTCCGTCATGCTCATCCAATCCTGCGACACAGACATCACCTCAGCAACCAAGATTGGAAGGGCACCGGCTATGCCGATATCACTTGGCACGGCACGCAGGCTTGGAATGCTGACTGGAACGGCAATGTAGTCGCCTTTATGCTCAACGGCCAGTACGTTGAGGAGGGGGATAAGGCGGATGACTTCATCTATGTGGCTATGAATATGCACTGGGATGCGCTGCCGTTTGAGCTTCCCGTGTTACCCCCTGAATATCAATGGAGTTTATCTGTCAATACTGGTATGGCTGTTCCGGAGGATATCTTCTCGCCCGGAGGGGAACCGGTGATAGAAGACCAGCGATCCGTGCTGATCGGCGGTCGTTCCATAATAATTTTGGTCGGCAGAAAGAAGTAGTCCTTTATATCGGTTATTGGATACTTCACCGCTAGGTGGGGTATTCATTGAATAAATTACAGGAGAAACAACATGAATCTGGAAACATCATTGGAAATGACCGAAAACGGAGTTGCCAAAATCACCTTGAGCGGCAAGCTTGACGCTGGCACCACCGGACAATTTCAGGCGCATATTGAGGAGGCGGTAGAAAATAAAGTTAAACGGATCGCCCTGTTGCTTGAAGGGTTGAGTTTTATGGCCAGTGCAGGTCTGAGAATGCTTGTTTTTGCCAAACAGAAACTCGGCAGCTCGGTGGATATCTATGTCATCGCAGCTCAGGAACAGGTTGTAGAAACCATTGAGATGACGGGGTTGAACCACAGTGTCATCATGCGAACGTCCTATGATGCTGCTGAAATAGAGGAAATTTGATAGCTGAGCAAGAAGAGGGAGGGGAGAAACAGAAAGAAACAAATTGAGGATACATCTCTCTTTCCTTATTGTTCTATGAGAGCGCCGGATGACTCATTCGAGTGACTAGTGCTCTGTAAAATCTAAAAATTAGGGTTAACTGTATTGCAAGTGATTAATCTGCGGACTCGACTTGGATATACCAACCCTAAAACTTAGTCATGACGGAGCACTAGGCTGATTTTTATCTTTTATTGTCCAGGCCTTCTGGGTCGGGATGGGTGTTATTAGGAGGAAACCGTGTCGCTTTTTGGAGAAAAAATATTCCCTGCCCGTTTAGAAGCATTAAATGACATAAGAGAGTATGTTCGCGCAGCCGCTACCAGAACACCGTTGGACAAAAAAAAGATTTATAAATTACAGCTCTCAATTGACGAGATAGCTACCAATATCATCTCATATGGATATCAGGAGGTTGAAGATACAGCAGAAACGATATTGATTAATGCTAAACTCCGGGAAGACTCGCTGGTTGTTATTCTCCGGGATCGGGGGATAGCTTTTGATCCTCGGAACAGGTTGGATCAGGAACAGGAAAGCTGCAATCTGCCTGCTAAAGAGCGCAGCATAGGAGGGCTTGGTATCTATCTTGCCATGAGCAATATCGATCATTTTGAATATGAATATAAGAATGGTTTCAATGTAAACAGGTTTTAAGTTTATTTTGAAAACAGCTAATACTTGTGTGATAGCGGCGGCGGGTCGGATATATGACGAGATAAGGGGAGAAAACTTAAAGAGAAATAATCGCGTGATAATTAACTTGTTAAAATGAAATGGAAAAAATAAAAGATAGTCAGTTTACGCTGCGATATAACAAGGTTATGTTTATCACATTTTTAGTCGTGATATCCATATTGGTCGCTCTTTCCGCAATACAGATTGATAGTCAAACAGAGAAGGATGATGTTCAACTGGTTGAAAGAGTTAAAGATAGATCAGTTTCTATTGACAATCTAATTGTCAGTATAACCGATCATCTGAATCTGATACAAACGAGAGCTGAAAATTTTTTTTTAGACAGCTATCAAATTGACAACAGTAAATTGTTTAGAGCTTTATCAAGTATTGATGATAATTATTACAGTCTTGATAATATTCCTTCTCCATATTTGCAAAGAAATATTGGAAATTTGACGGGGATGGGTAATCCAGCTAATTTTTCGCCATCTTTAAAAGCGGAGCTTGCGATGGCACTCGGTCTGAACAGCCTATTTCAGGCAGCTAAGGATAATATACCGAATGCCGCTTGGGTATACTATATCTCAAAAAATTACTTTATAAACATTTATCCTTGGGAGCATTCTGATCAAAATAAATTTACTGAACGAGCTTATAAACAAATTTTTTACAATTGGGGCACCCCTGCCGTAAACTCTAGCAAGAAAATTTACTGGACACCTGCCTATATTGATGACTTTGGAAAAGGTATAATGGTTACAGCTGCAAAACCTATTTATCGTGACGAAGAATTTCTCGGCATTGTGGCTATCGATATCACTTTAAAGGAGCTGACGACATATGTAAAATACTTCAAAGGAAAATCCGGGACACTTATGATTGTTAATGAGCAAAACCAAATGATTGCTCATCCCACATTAGCGTTATCTGAAAGTGACACTTTACTTACATTGAAACATGTACTCCCGGAATCATTGCAATCTGCAGTAGATAGTTTTTTCAAAAAAAAGCCATTGCAAATAGCAAGAAAAAAAGGATATTCATACACCTGGTATGAAATGAAAAACGCACCGTGGAGAATTATCTTTATATTGTATGAAAAAAATATTTTTATAAGGATTATCTCAATGATCGAGATAGTATTTTTTATTTTGCTTGTTGCATTAATAGTTATGCTGTGTACCACTAGAAAAATTACATTACATGAATTTATATATCCAGCTGAAAGTCTTGTTCGCCATATAGCAAAAGAAAGTGGGAATATAGCAAGTCCAGTCCCTGATCATGTGCCGGAACCATGGGTTTTCTGGTTTACAGAAGTTTCCAGAATTTTTAAAGAGAATCGTTTGTTGATAGAAGAGATCATAGAGACCACAGCTTCTAATGAACGGATGGAGAGTGAGTTGAATCTTGCTAGGGAAATTCAGCTGGGTACTCTTCCGACAAATTTTCCTTTTGAACCGGAGGTTTACGCGTATCTTGTCCCGGCACGGGAAGTAGGTGGAGATCTGTATGATTTCTTTTTTATTGATAATAACCATCTTTGTTTTACGGTGGGTGATGTCGCTGGCAAGGGGGTACCTGCTGCTTTGTTTATGGTTATTGCTAAAAAGCTCATCAGTAATAACGCTCACCTAGGCGGTGCTCATCTCTCCCCGGCAAATATAATGACCCAGATAAATGAGATGCTTTATCGGGATAATCCTAATGCAACCTTTGTCACCCTGTTCATTGGTATTCTAAATGTTCAAACTGGTGTACTTCGTTATTCAAATGGAGGTCATGTGCCACCTATATTTTCGAGTTGTGATAACGATCCCTGTTATAAAAAGGAACTGAGCGGCCCGGTTGTAGGGGTTATTCCTGGAATAATCTATAAGGATATTTCAATTTCCCTTCAGTCTGGCGAAGCCATTTTTCTCTGCACTGATGGTGTTACTGAGGCTATGAATGAGGATGATAAATTGTTTGGCGATAAAAGGTTACTTGATGATTTTATTCGGTTAAAGGATAGCTCCTGTAAAGAAGTGGTTGATGGTATCCTTCAGGAGGTCAGGCACCATGCCGGAACAACACCTCAATCCGATGATATTGCCATGATGATGATACGATGGTGCTCTGAAATTGAAATTAAGGATATTTGTTCTTGATGTATCAGTTCAAATTTGCGAAAATATATGACTGTGCTAGCCGCATTGATTATTGATTCACTCCAAAGTCGATACTTTAACCAATGATTTGGCGAAAAGTTTTTATATTAGTAATTCCAACATGTTAAACCAGAAAGGTTGAAAATGATCAATTTATGTAATTTTAACTGGTTAGCATGTGAAAGCTGTTCAAAGCAGGAAAAAATACCGGGTAGTCCTGGCCGGTTTTCCTTGATACCAATAATTCCACTCCGTCTCTGACATCATTGAGATAATGATGGCTGTCCGGGCAATACCTCTCAAGCTCTGTAAAATCGTATAAAACAGACATTATATTGTTTTTTTTTTGCATTGCAATAATATAATTTTACTGCTAAATTTATTTTTCTTCGGCCAATTGTCAATGACACAGAATCTGCGTTTTTTCAAAAACAACCCGAAATAAATTTGTAAAAGGCTGATTGATTTGCTTGTATCTCACATTGAGCGGGTGTTAATTATCTAAATTTCAAAGAAAAGCTATTTTTTTGGAAAAAAATATTTCAGAATATTTTATTTTTCCAGCAGAAGTAAGTTATTGTTTTTAATTCTCTTTATGTCAACATGTCGGTGTAAAAGAAATAGTTACAAAAACTTTTTTTTTCAATTGATTTAATTCATAAAATATGATGTCAACCCGCTCAATGTGAGTTGTATCACAGTATGATAAACGACGAGCCGAACAGAACTAGTGCCGAAAGTTGAGATATGAAAAAATTATACCGAATACTATTCAATATACATAGAAGATTTGCTGTTGATAGTATTCAAAATTCTTCTAGGGAACTCATGGCAGATTATGAAAGTATAAGAATTTTTGCAAGGTCTATCGTGAAAAAAAATGATATTGATTTTATCAAAAAAACGAAAAAATTTTTACGTAAAGAAAAAAAACCGCCGTTATTAATTTTTTTTCTTTCTAAAATTAGTGCCCTATATAATAGACCATATGTTTTTTTGGAACACAAAAAGTTTAGCGAAAATGAATATTCAGCAGCTTCGGATATTTGTGCTATGTCTCCTTATAAGGAAAAAATTATAAACTTAATGAAGTGCAATTCATTGAATGTTGTGAAGACTATTACTGTTAAAGTGATATTGGAAGATAAGAGATCTTTCATGTTATTAATTTTTGGAACAAGTGATTTTAGACTAAATGCAAAAAATAAAACAAAAATTTCTAATTTATTTTCAAGTAATAAAAATAAGATGAGGTTTTATATAAATCCTGATGATTTTGATTCAGTTGATAACTTAGGATTGTCTAGAGGTTATGTTGGACCATTAGTCTATTCTTTCAAAAAAATCGATAAGGTGATTTACCTAAAGGAAGATGCAGATGCTGTGCATTTCAGAGTGACTCCTTTTCATTCTATTGTTATTAGCGTAGAGATTTTTGATGTTGTGGTATATGAATTTTTGAAGTGTAATAAGATGGATTATGTGGTTATACGTTAGAGATAGGATAAAAGTTTGAGGTTTTTAGCTTAATAACAAGTGGTTAACAAGTGACCCTTGATGCTTCGCAAGCGTACAGCGTTCATTGCATTAACTCATTGATTAAGGGGTACAGTTCACAAGCAAAAAATTCACAAAACGCCTGACAGATGTTGATGTGAAAATCAGCGTGGACGGCAAGGATCGGGCGCTGGATAATATTTTTGTCGAGCGTCTTTGGCGTACAGTAAAGTATGAAAACATCTACTTGAAGGACTATCGAAACGGCAAGGAGTTATACCACGGTCTGGAGGAATATTTTTCATTTTATAATACCCAACGCCCCCATCAGTCTTTGGGGTACAGAGTCCCTGAAGATATTCGCTATTGCTAATGTGATGCTATCAAGGGAAAATCATCAGGGAAGAGAGTTTGTTGTCAGTTCGAAATCTATCTTAAATTATGCCAATTTTTGTGTTGACTATGGGGTCCACTTCATTTAAGAATTTTCAAGAACCGTCTGTAAAAAACGAGGAGAGCAACAATGACTAATAAAACATATCGTTTCGCAATCATTGAGCAGTTTCTTGCTGACGGCATAGAGTATATGTTCGGCAATCCGGGCACAGTCGAGCAGGGATTTCTTGATGCCTTGGCCGCCTATCCGCAAATGAAGTACATTTTGACCTTGCAGGAGTCAGTGGCTCTGATGACAGCGGACGGCTATGCCAGGGCAACGCGAAAGCCTGCCTTGGTGCAGATTCACAGCTCACCGGGTTTGGGCAATACCATCGGGGCCATGTATCAGGCCCTGCGCGGTCATGCGCCGTTAGTGATCATCGGCGGCGATGCCGGGCTGAAATATCTGCCGCTGGAAGCCCAGATGTACGGTGATCTGGTGGCGATGGCCGAACCGGTCACCAAATGGGCCACGATGGTGACAGATGCCGCCTCCATATTGCGTGTCCTCCGCCGGGCAATAAAAATTGCCGCAACGCCGCCGATGGGGCCGGTTTATGTCTGTCTGCCTGCGGACATTTTGGACATGCCGGTTGTTGAGGAAGTTTGTCCGACCTTCATTCCGTCCACACGGGTGGTGCCGGGCGATGGTTTCATTCAGCAGGCTGCTTCCATGCTGGCTAATGCACGCAAGCCGATGATCTTTATGGGGGACGGCGTGGCGTATTCCGAGGCACAGGAAGAATTGACCCGGCTGGCGGAGATCCTTGGAGCAGAGGTTTGGGGCGTAGATTCGGGCGAGCTGAACATGAGTTATGCTCATCCTCTGTATCAGGGACAGACCGGTCATATGTTCGGCGAGGGAAGTTACCCGGTCACCTCGAAAGGGGATGTGAATTTTATCTGTGGAACCTATATGGTCCCGGAAGTCTTTGGCAGATTGGAAAATATTTATGCCCCTGATGCCAAGGTCATTCATGTGGATTTGAATGCCCACGAGATCGGCAAGAATCATCCGGTTGATCTCGGCGTGGTCAGTGATCCGAAATTAACTATGAAGCTGCTTGCCGAGGCTCTTCAAGCAATCATGACCGCTGAACAGAAAGATGCTGCCAAACGTCGGACTGAGGAGTTGCGGACGGCAAAAGAGCAGAAGCTGGTTCAACAGAAAGAGGCGGACAAGAAAGTTCGTGATGAAGTGCCGCTGCAAACTTCGCGCTTTATGGAAGAGCTGGCAGCTCTGCTGCCCGATGATGCAATCATCTTTGATGAAGCGCTGACTTCTTCGCCTCCCTTGACCCGATATTGTCCACCGAAAAAACCGGGACATTTTTTTCAGACACGCGGCGGTTCGCTCGGCGTGGGCATTCCCGGTGCTTTGGGAGCAAAACTTGCCAATCCCGCCAAAACAGTTATCGGGTTTACCGGTGACGGCGGCAGCATGTACACTATCCAGGCTCTGTGGACAGCGGCCCATCACAATATCGGGGCAAAGTTCATCATCTGCAACAATCAAAGCTACATGCTTCTGAAACTCAATGTCCTGCAATACTGGAAAGATCAGGTGGGCGTAGAGGAGCATGATTTTCCCTCACCGTTCAGTTTGACTGATCCGATCATAGATTTTGTTGCTTTGTCAGAGTCAATGGGTGTGCCGGGGATCAAGGTTGAAACGCCTGATCAGGTACGCCCGGCCATAGAAAACGCCTTGGCGCACGATGGCCCGTTTTTGATCGACATGGTGGTCGGCTGTCAGGTGCCGGGATCGAAAATGAAGACCTGCAAATGCGGACAATAGCAGCGCGGCATTTCAATTCTATATTCTTTAGAGGAGTTCAAGATGATTCATCAATTAATTTTTGCCGCCCCTAAACCGGGCATGACAGCAGAAGAGTTTCAGGATTATTGGGTTAATGTCCATGCTGTGAAATATGCCAGCAAAATTGCTCAGATTAAGCGGTACATGATTGACACGCGCATTCCTTTTGCAGGCGATTTGGGCCAGCCGCTTCTGCCGCATCAAGGGGTGGCGGAGATATGGATCAATCCGGAAGATCAGATTGCCTCTTTGCAAAGCAAGGAGTTTCTCCAGGGAGCACGTCTGGATGAGCCCAACTGGGCCGCATTCTGGCAGACCTTTGTCATTGACACCAACGCACATGAGATTATTGCCGGACCGTCTTTAAGCAAGGAACAGACATGGATTAAGGTAATTATTCTGCATAAACGGATTCCAGGTATACCGCTGGAGAATTATCGTCAATACGGACTCAAGGCTCACGCTCCGGTGATGTCGGAGCTTCCCGGACTACAACGTTACCTGCAATGCCATACAGTTGACGGCTATTATATGATCGGTGAAGCTGCATGTTTTGACGGTGCGGAAATTATCTGGTTTAGTAATGTGGATGCTCTGAAAGAAGCCTTAGTGTCGAAACAGTTTTGTAAGGTCAAAACGAGTTGGAATAATTTTATTAATCCGAAGTATATTTTCAGCATGACGGCTGAAGAGCATTGGATTATCGGGCCTGATGCACGTCCGTAGCCTTTCCCGGTCACCCACTGAAAAGGAGGAGGCTATGGTTGAAAGAGCAGCTCTCGGACATGACGGGCCGGAAGTCGGACGGCTCGGCTATGGTGCAATGGTGCTGGAAGGGTACTACGGCGAATCGGACGACAAAGGGGCTGTCAACGTCCTCTGCCATGCGATTGATTCCGGCATGATGATTGATTCTGCAGATGCTTATGGAAATGGACATAATGAACTGCTTGTTGCCAAGGCACTGCGGGCAAATCCGGGCAGGGCATTTGTGGCTACTAAATTCGGTATTGTTTTTGATGAGGATGAAACAGGGACAGATTTGCCCACAGGCTGGGGATTTTCACTGAAAATCAATGGTACTGCAAGGTATGCCCGTAAAGCCCTTGATGCTAGTCTGAGACGACTGGGTGTTGAAACGATTGATCTATGGTATGCTCATTATCCAGATCCGGCAACTCCTATTGAAGAAACAGTTGCCGCCATGGCTGAGGCTGTGCAGCAGGGAAAAGTTCGATATATCGGCCTGAGCAATGTGACAGCCGAGCAGATACGTACTGCACATGCCGTCTATCCGATTACTGCTGTGCAGTACGAGTATTCCTTATGGAGACGCGAGGCTGAGATAGAACTGCTGCCGACACTCAGAGAGTTGGGGATAGCCCTGGTCGGATGGTCTCCCTTAGGTTCCGGATTTCTTGCCGGTGTATCCGAGGTCAGCGAAACAGATTTCCGGCAGAATAATCCACGGTATCAAGGGGAAAATTTTCAGCGCAATTTAGATAGGTTCGCACCATTGAAAGGCCTTGCGGAGGAACTGGACATCAGCCCGGCGCAACTGGCTCTGGCATGGTTGCTCCATCAAGGAGAGGATATTTTTCCGATTCCCGGAACCAGAAAGGCGGAACGGATTGATGAAAATGCCAAAGCTTTATCCGTTAACATTGATTCTTCAATTCTTGAACGCATTAACGAAATTGCCCGACCGGGAATTGCAGCAGGAAAAACATTAGTTTAATTCCATTCAAAGGAGGAGGTTGTGGGTAAACAAAAAAACGTAGATGAATACACTACATACCAAGTGGCAAAGAAATGGTTTGAGGCATTGGGAAAAGGTGACGGGGAAACTGCAGCTGGTTGTTTAGATGAAAACATAGAATTCATAAACTATACGGTTGTACCTGGAATGAATGATATTATGCCTTGGATCGGTACTCACCATGGAATTGACAATGTTATGAAAAGTCTCCAAGTATTTTTGGGGATAGCGGAGGTGAAATTCGAAGATCTCGTTGAACTTGTTGTCAATGGAGAGAATGCTATTGGAATCGTACATGAGATTTCAACAGTCAAAGAAACTCAGATGGATTTTGAAATTGAGTTTGTACAATGGCTGAAGGTACGCAATGGTAAGATAGTGCGATGGAAATCATATACGGATCCTTCCTCTATTATATTGGCAATGAAAGGTGGAAAAATTCTGACTGTTACGGATTTAGGGGAGGGGATGCTTTGACATAACCAACCATATGATTATCATTGGAAAGTTAGATCGCAACATCATAACTGCCATGATAACTGTATGGAGATATTAATGCTGAACCCAT
>JBATKL010000718.1:0-5648 GCA_049669385.1 Candidatus Electrothrix sp.
CTGCAAGAGGGTTCTACAGCCAAGGGAGTGTTTGGAGTCAAAGTTATGATGGGTAACCGGTACTTTGGACACTTTGTCGGTAAACTTAGTGAATTACCCGAGTGTGAGGAAGAAGGTATACGGATTTCTGAAATGATGGAAGGTGTTTTTCCCAACCTGCACTACATTTGGGTCACGAGACGCAACAAGGTTCTTCAAGCTATTTCTTGGTGGAGGGCAATACAAAGCGGTAAATGGTTCTGGAGGGGGGAGGAGTTGCCAACAACTGACAAAAAGCAGGATTTTAATTTTGAGTCAATTGACTATCTCGTTCAAGAGTTAGTGATGCGTGAGGCGTCATGGCAGGAATTTTTTACCGAGGGGGGGATCAAACCTTATGTCGTGGTGTACGAGGACTTTGTGTCGGCCTACGAGGACGTGGCTCTGGACATTGTAGATTACCTAGGCATTCCCATTTCTCAGGATATAGTATTTGAGAATAGAAGCCTGATAAAACAGTCTGATAGTAAATCAGAAGAGTGGATGAAGCGATACCGGGATATGAAGCAGACACAATGGGTATCCGGGCCGTGGGAGTTTGTGGCAAACAGGTCAAAGTAGTTCATTGCGTAGAGAAGCATATTGTTTTTTATAGTTTTCACCGGAGAATCCATTGAGAGATATCCAGAATACCAGGGGAGAGAAACTCCCCGTTGATATCGACTCTTATAATCAGTGTCGCCGTCCACAGGCTGTCCAACACCTCAAGACTCTTTGTCATGCCCCGTTTGTAAGCATGGATTTCGGGCCACAGGGTGAAGTTTCAGTCTGTAACCATTATCATAAAAAGATTGGGACTATATCGGATACCACTTCTTTTGAGGAGGTATGGAATGGCATTGAGTATGGAAAACTCCGTACCAGGATGCTTAACTATATCATTGATGAGGATCTCTGCCGTCAATGCGGAAAGCAGATTCGTGCCGGCAAGTCGGAACATACCTTTGCCATAGAACATTATGACATGGCGCCTTCTAACACTGACAAGCCTCGTTATCCCGTCATGATGACATTTCGCCTTGCAAATACATGCAATCTTGCCTGCATCATGTGCAAGGGGGATCTCTCGTCCCGGATCTGTATCGAGCGGGAGAAAAGATCAATACCTCCATCTCCTTACGGAGATGTTTTTTTTGAGAAATTGAGAACAATCCTCCCCAAACTCAGCAGCGTCGAATTTTTTGGAGGAGAGCCTTTTCTTGTAAAGGAGCATATTCGGATCTTTGAATTGATGAAAGAGGTGGGGGCCAAGTGTTCGATTTACGTGAACACGAACGGCATGTTGCTGACAGACAGAGTGAAGGGGTATCTTGAAGATCTTAATTTTACCTGTATCGCCATCTCTATGGACGGGGTTAATCCGTTGGTGAATGAAGGGATACGGAAAGGCGTGGATCAGGAACAGTTGTTACGTAATCTTGAGTGGTATCTTGAACTGCGAAAGAGAAAGTCTCTTATTGTCCTGCTCAACGTCACAGAATTGAGGCAAAACTGGTTTGAGCTGCCAGAGCTTTTCCGTTTCGCAGCTGAAAAAAAATGTGCCCTGCATATCAACACATGTATACATCCTTCCTACTGTACACTGTATAACCTGCCGTCGAGTCAGTTAAATCATGTCTTTGAATTTTTGGAAAAACAGAGAGAGGAGCTGGAGAGAACATTATTGAAGGATAGGCCTCAGAGCAGGTTGAAATTCTTGTTATCGTTGGTTGCAGGGGGCTTGAGAAAAGATAAGGGGAAAAGTGAGGGCGTCCTTGCTGTCAAAGGGAATCGGCAGAGCTATGACTACCTCTTGTCAATGATACGTGCAGAACTTGAGAGGAGGACGGGCGGGCCTCCCATACAGGAGCCTGCAAAAATTGATGAGGACCGTTACGGCACCGATGGCCTGTTGGCAGCGCCCTTTCCCGGTTCCCCTCCGTTTGAGACGCCGGAAAAAGTTTGGGCCGAGATAGAGCGCACTCGAAAGAACCTTGGTCAATCGGGGCAGCACCTGATAGATACCATGGTCGAACGAATTCGCAATTTGTCGCAAGGAGGCCGCTGGAAAAAAATTTTGAAAAAGATCGAACAAACGCAGGAAATTGGTGATTCATGAAACACCTGATCATCTGCCGTGAATATCCACCTGCTCCGGGTGGTGGCATAGGTTCGTATGTCTGGCATATTTCCCACTTGCTCGCCGAATTTGGAGAGACAGTCCATGTCATCAGTCAGCAGTGGGCCGGAGCTGAGAAAAGCGTTGAGGAAACATGCTCGGGCAGGCTGATCGTTCATCGAGTGCCCTTTGAAAACTGGAAGGTGTTCATCAGGCCGAAACTCTCTCCACGCATCACTTCTGAAATTGAAAAGAGACTCTTCTATTCACAGTATTATCCGCAATGTTTTTCCTGGACCGCATCACTGTATGCAGAAAAACTCATCCAGGAGGAAGGTATAGACGTTGTCGAAGCACAGGAGTTTGAGGCTCCATCGTATTATCTGCAACTTCGCCGGGAAAAAGGATATGGTCCCAAGAAGCTCCCTCCGATCATTCTCCATCTGCATTCACCAACCGAATTCATCCGTAGACATAATGATTGGTCAGAGGCTGTTCCCTACCAGACTGCAAGCAGGTTTGAAAGGTACGTCATCGGATCAGCAGATTCCCTCCTCTGTCCGAGTGACTACCTCGCAGAACAGGTAGCCAAATATTTCCAGGTCAGGCGAGCAGGTATTCATGTGATTCCGTATCCACATGCATCACAATCCGTCATCAAGCGGTCAATGGATATATGGCAAAATGGCCGCATCTGTTATGTTGGCAGGCTTGAAAAACGGAAAGGTGTTATTGAATGGATTGAAGCAGCTGTCAAAGTGGCCGAAGAGTTACCCTCAATACAATTCGATTTTATCGGTCAAAACATTTTGGGGAGTGACTCGCTCTGCGGTGAGGAGGTTATCTACAAACTGATTCCGGCTTCTCTCAGGCAGAGGTTTCATTTTCACGGTGAACAACCCCGTAATTCCCTGCCTTCTTATCTCAGCAACGCACGGATCGGTGTTGTTCCCTCCCGATGGGAGAATTTCCCGAATACATGCATAGAGGCTATGAGTTCCGGAATGCCCGTTCTCGTTTCTCCTAACGGTGGTATGAAAGAGATGGTGCAGGATGGAGTCAATGGGTGGGTTGCTCCGGTAATGGATATTGAAAATTTGGCAATGACCTTACGTCGTGCCCTCGGGACAGATCCTTCCGGTCTGGAGCGCATGGGGAAAGAGGCATCATTAGCCATCCGGCGAATATGTGATCCAGAAAGAATTGTTCATGACCACATGGCCTTCAGAAGAGAAATTGTGCAACAGGGTGCTACCAGGGTGCAACGACCCCTTAGGGGGCGTACACGGACTGGAGCTGATTATTATAACGGAAATTATGATGGAAATGAAAGCGGAATCCCATCTAAAGAGAAATTTTCACGATCTTTATATAACCAGAAGATCACGTTCCGTAGGCTCTTCTCAAAAATCCGAATGATCGGAAAAAACTATTTATGATACGTGGGCATAGGTGACTGTTTTAATGATAATCAAGGAAAAGTACATTTCCAGCGATGTCATTCAGGTCGAGTTGAGTCGCCCCCTTGAGAATATCAAGGTCGACAGCGACCGGGTATTTGTCTTGGTATGTTTCCATGGAAGCCCCCTCGGATATATCATGACAACTTCGCAGGCTGGCATTTGTTCAGCAGATGAACTCATAAAGGTGATTGTGAGTGAACTGAGCAGAGAGATTCTTCGCCATTGCCTCACTCACTGGTTATTGCTTCCTGAAAAAAGCTCTCCTCTTTCACTGGATGAGCTGGTGGAGATACCATATCCAGCTCAGTTGCCTGATGAACTCCCTCTCATTACGGTTGCTGTCTGTACAAAGGATCGCACCATACTGTTGGCGGATTGTCTTAAAGCTCTCCAGGAAATTGATTATCCGAAGCTGGATGTCCTAATTGTCGATAATGCGCCCACTGATGATTCAGCCAGAGTACTTGTCGAATCTTTTCCTGAATTTCGATATGTATGTGAGCCGGTTATCGGTCTGGACACGGCACGGAACAGGGCAATTCAAGAAGCTCGCGGTGAGATTGTTGCTTTTACTGACGATGACGCAATGCCTGGGCGAGAATGGGTTCAGGCCATAGCTGAAGCATTTGCTGAAGATTCTTCCATCATGGCTGTGACAGGTCTGGTTGCTCCCGCAGAGTTGCAAACAGAACCTCAATGGATATTCGAGAAGTCGGACGGTTTCGGGCGTGGTTTTGCCAAGAGGTGGATTTCGGCTCGATATAAGCGCCATGTCGCACTATCACATGGCGGATCAGGAAAATTTGGAACAGGTGCCAATATGGCATTTCGCCGCTGCTTATTTGAGGAAATAGGATATTTTGACCCTAAACTAGATGTTGGTACACCTGCTACAGGAGGTGGTGACCTTGATATGTTTTTTCGAGTTATCAAAACCGGGTACACGTTGGTTTATGAACCGCGTGCCATTGTTTTTCATCGTCATCGCAGGAAATACAAACAACTTGCCCTTCAATATGAGAGTTGGGGGATAGCTTCGACAGCCCATATGTTGAAAAATGCTATCGCATATAAGGATGAGAGAGCAGCTTTTCTTGTCCAATGGCTGGGAACCCTCATCAACAGGCATGTGCGAAGATTCTTCGTTTCCATAAACAAATCATCACCACTCAGAACAGGTCTGGTACTCAAGGAACTGCATGGATCTTTCAAGGGAATAACCCGATATCCAATACGTGGAATTGAACGTGGAGTTGATCGTCGCCAAAAATCGGAAAAAATATTTCGAGTATTTCAAGCTCAAACCAAAGCTGTTGATGAGAAGCACCCAAAGCTGGTTCAAAAAGGGGATGGAGTGTATTTCATTGATGTCAACGATCCTCTCAGCCCTTTACCCGGAGCGGACAAGTTCCCTTATATTGATCTTGTCATATCTTTTGAGGGTAAGGCCCTTGGAAAACAACGTATTAAGAATGGATACACATCAGTCAGCAAAGAGAGACTTGCAGAACAACTTGCATCAACGCTGTGTTATACACTGCTGCAACGAGTCACCAAGGAATATAGGGATTCTTCTCCACTTACTATCAAAAAAGACCTGATAGAAAGTTTTGCTTCACCTCACATCAGGCCTTGATTATCGATAATGTGGCTTGTCGAATTTCCTTACTTCTTCTCCCACTTCCCCCCCACCTTGACATACTGCCCAGCTGGAGTTTTTTCCATAGCCTTCTTCCCTGCCATTTCTTCTACCGTGCTGAGGGGTGTCTTGTTCTTTTTCGCTATTTTCTGATAATGCGTTTTGCGTTTTGCATTGATCTCTTTGATCAGCTGGCCCGCTTCAGGGGTAGCCTTGACTGCTTCCAGATATCCAGAAGGGGTTTCGCCAACAAGCCCCTGGGTTTTGGCATCCTGTAGTTCCAAAGCAAAAACCGGCTGACAGAGCAGTAGAGTGAATAGGCCGAACAGGCCGACAAGACTGAAAAGAAAAAGTGTGATTCTGTTGTTCATGATGTTTCTCCTGTGCAAAGACATGTAAGCAGTAACGG
>JBATKL010000719.1:0-6995 GCA_049669385.1 Candidatus Electrothrix sp.
GAAGAAGGCTTGTCCGCTGCGGAAGAGGTCAAGGAAACGTCCGTTATTGAGACCGTCAGCAAAAAGGGCGACGATGATAAAATCAGACAGCGAGCCGAGGGGATCTATGCAGAGATTCCCGGCTTAGAGAAAGTGGTCGTGTCTGTTTCAGAAGGGGTTGTGACGCTTTCCGGGCCGGTTGCTAACGAGGAGGCAGCCCAGCGTGCCTTTAATCTGGCCAACCGCCTTTCAAGTGTTGTGATCGTTCAGGACAAGATTGAGCGCACCCTGAATCTCCAGGATAATCTCAAGCCGAAGGCAGCCGAGTACGCAGACAAAGCCAACCGTTTTGTCAAATCGCTTCCTTTGATCCTGACCGCCCTTGGCATTTCTGGGTTGATTATGCTGGCGGGTTTTCTCATCGCACGATTTTCCCTCTTGTGGGAGAAAATAACTCCCAATCAGTTCCTTGCGGAAATTGTGGCCCAAATCATTCGGATAGTTTTTATTTGCGGCGCAGTGCTGACAGCCATGCATTTACTGGGGGCAAGCCGGATGATCGGCACGCTGCTGGGTGGGGCCGGGGTTGTCGGCTTTGCTGTGGGTTTTGCCGTAAAAGATACCATCGAGAATTATATCGCAAGTGTCATGCTGAGTCTCCGACAGCCCTTTCGACCCAAGGATTTTGTCTCCATCGACAACCACGAAGGCGTGGTTATTCGGTTGACCTCCAGGGCCACTATCCTGATGACGAGTGACGGTAATCATTTACGAATACCGAACGCTATGGTGTTCAAGGCGATTATTCTCAATTACACCACGAATCCCGAGCGGCGCTTTGATTTTACCTTGGGGATAGGCGTCAACGATGACCCGGTTGCGGCAACCGAGGCTGGTGTTGAGGCCATCGCTAGCCTGCCTTTTATCCTAGACTCGCCCCGGCCCGGTTCTTTTGTTGAAATGATGGGGGATTCGAATATCGTCATTCGCTTTATGGGGTGGATCAACCAGCAGGAAACAGACTTTCTCAAGGCGAGGAGCTATGCCATGCAGAAGGCAAGAGAAGTGCTTAAAGAGCAAGGTTTCTCGCTGCCCGTGCCGAGGTATAACCTGCGTTTTGACGATGGGCTGCTGCCCTTTCAGGCGTTGAAGCCGAAGCTGGAGGCTGGTAAGGAACAACCCGCACCAAGGGAGCATGTTGTATCTGTCGAAGATGTTGAAGACGTTGAACATGTGGAAGATATCGAAGAAATGGACGTGAGTCCTGAACAGCACCTTCAGGAAAAGGTGGAGGATGAGCGGCAGGCCACCCAGGAAGAGGATCTGCTCAATGCGGATAGCCCTAAAGAGTAGAGGGTGAGTAGGGCAGTAGTTTGAAAAAAAATTATTAAAATATTTTTGGATCATTTTGAAAACAACTTGATAACGGGGCAGTATGAACGCATTACAGTTTTCTCCACAAAGAGCGAAACGCAAATATCTCTCTCGTATGCCGAGGAGGATACATCAGGAAACAGGGGGCTGCGGTTGCTCGGGCTCAATTCCGCCCAACATCAAGCAATCCTAAACTGGAAAACTTTGAGGTTATCTGGCGGCAAAATCCGGCGACCAACTTAAGCCGGGACAAAGCTGAATTCAAGTGATAAGTTATCGCATGAAGAAGAGGTCATGGCAAAAGTTCTACTTTTGCAAACCTCGGAAAGAAGTGTAGAGGAATAATCAAAATGAACACATCAGGAGTAAGGTATGAAGTTTTTCTGTCTGCTGGCAGCAGGAATGAGTATTCTGTTTTTTATTGCCGAATCATCGGCTGCTCCCTGTTCTCCTCCGTTCGATAAACTCATTCGAAACGGAAGCTACGGGGTCAGTGATGTCCAGGGAAAGCTTATTTCGTCCTGCAATCCTGATGAGGCATATATACCGGCCAGCGTTATTAAACTTTCCACCGCTCTTGCCGCCTTTGATATTCTCGGGCCGGAGTACCGTTTTACAACGTCTTTTTATACAGACAAGAAAAAGAATCTTTATATAAAGGGGACAGGTGATCCCATGTTGGTCTCCGAAGAAATTCGTCAGATCTTCAAGGTATTGCAGGAAAAGGGCGTGAAGGAAATCAATGAAATCTATATTGATCCTTCGGCCTTTGCTCTGGAGTACCGGGTACCAGGGCGGGAAGACAGTGATAACCCCTATGATGCCCCAATAGGTGCGGTTTCGGTTAATTTTAACAGCGTTGCTGTTCAAGTGACCAAGAAAGGGGAAATTCGCTCAGGAGAAGAAAAAACTCCCTTATTGCCTATTATGGAGACCTTGGGCAAAGGCTACCCTGCTGGCAAACATAGGATTAATATTTGCCGTAATGGAAAGCCATCAGAGGGACAAATAGCCTGTTATACAACCGAGCTGTTCCGCGCCCTGCAAGAAGAGGCCGGGATAGCCGGGCAGGGAAAGATGGGAATCGGCTCTATTCCTCAAGATGCTCAACTCATTTATACGCACCAAAGCAGTAAAAATTTGAAAGAGCTGGCAACTTCTTTCCTGAAATATTCATCCAACTATATCTCTAACTTAGTTTACTTAACCTGTGGTGCAAAGAAGTTCGGCTACCCGGCCACCTGGGCCAAGGCAGAGCGGGCCGTTAATGAGGTATTGGTCAAGCGACTCGGCAAGAAAACGGCTGCCGCCATTGTTCAGAAAGAAGGGGCTGGCCTGTTTCGTGGAAACCGAGTGACTGTCAGGGCAATGCTGGAACTGCTCAAGGTTTTCAGACCCCATGCCTCTTTGCTCCGCAAGTATATGGGCGTGCCGACAAAATCCGGTAGCATGAAGGGGATTTATAACTATGCTGGTTATCTCAAGGACGGGAGGGCGTATGTTATTTTGCTTAATCAGCAGCGGAATCAACGCAGGCCGGTGTTAGGGCTTCTCAAAAAAGGACAGTATCCCGGTAGCGGCAAATATATACAAAAGAAGAAGGCTGGGGAAAAAAGAAGGTAAACAACGCGAAAGGAAGGAAATAAAAAAACCTCTGTCCCGAACAGGCTCAGTAAAAGAGAGCGTCAGGGCAGAGGTTGTACTGAGAGATACCTTACAGCGATATCAACTGCCGCAGCTGCCGGTGCTACAGGAGCCGGAGCTGCATCCACCGCCACCACCGCCTATAGGATTCTCAGAGGTTATGGAAAAACCTGAACGGTATCCTGCTTCTAGGAAGTCCACTTTAATGGTGCCGCAGGTTTTGAGCAGTCCTTGCTCAACCAAAAACTGAACACCGCCTTCTTCAAAAGTCTCATCGTTTTCTTTTGACTCATCCAGAGCCAATCCCAGTGAGGGGCCTGCTCAGCCGCCCTGCATCAGCGAGATGCGAATTGCGGATTCAATATTATTGTCGGCGAGATATGTCTTGAGATTCTCGACCGCTGAACTTGTTACTTCCAGCATAATAGCCTCCAGATTGTTTAAAAAATGAATTTGATCTTCTGTTCTGAATATCAAATTAAATGCTTACTTTTTTGATCATCTTACTTCTTATATACTTCATTTCTCTCCGATTTCAGTAGCCTTTTAAAGAGGCAAAGAGGAGAGGGGAAAATAAAAATGCTCAAATTATTTCTATGGTACGGCAGTTTACTTGATAAGTCAACGCTTGAAAAAACATTTAATGAGATTAAATATCATCTGGTGGGTGATTATGAGAAAAAAGGGGAAAAAAGTTGCAAAACGTCCCGTCTTTTCTTAGGATTATTAGATTGTTGGCTTTTGAGCTGTGTCGATCAATTAAAATAATGTAATTTGTGTAACAAGGTGAATATAATGAGTAAAATAGTGATTTCCACAGGCGGGGGAGATGCGCCCGGCCTGAACGCGGTGATTTTTGCGGTAGTGAAGTCCGCAACCAAACTCGGCTGGGAGGTCTACGGGAGTCGGCATGGCTACATGGGATTTCTGGACAGGGATGAAATGGTTCGTTTAACGCCCTCGGATGTTGAAGGAATAACATCGACCGGTGGAACGATCCTTGGTACCACCAATAAGGGCAATCCCTTTTCCATGCCGGTCAAAAACTTTGCTGATGAGGAGATGTTGGTTGATGTTTCAGGAAAGGTTCTGGACGGGTTCAAGCGGATGGGCTTTGGTTGTCACATCGCTATAGGCGGGGATGGAAGTCTAGAAATAGCACATCGTTTCGCGGAAATGGGCATGCCGGTTGTCGGGGTGCCCAAAACTATTGATAATGATTTGGAGGCCACAGACCGTACCTTTGGTTTTGACACAGCGGTTTCTACGGCTACGGAGGCCCTGGATAAACTCCATTCCACAGCAAAATCCCATGATCGGGTCATGGTTGTTGAGGTTATGGGCCGGGATTCCGGCTGGATAGCCCTCTATTCTGGGATCTCTGGCGGTGCTGATGTGATTCTGCTCCCAGAGATTCCCTTTGATATGGAGGCGGTCTGCGCCAAGATCAGCGAAAACGAGCTGCACGGTAAGCATTATTCCATCGTTGTGGTTGCGGAAGGCGCAAAGGAAGAGGGCGGCGAGGTGAGAAATCGAGGAAAGGGAGAAGCCGGACGGGAGGAGGTTGTGCTCGGCGGGATCGGAGAATGGGTGGCTGAGGAAATCAGAAAGAGGATCGGCAAGGACACTCGGTCGCTGGTGCTCGGTCACCTGCAACGGGGCGGTTCACCGACCACCTTTGACCGCCTGTTGGCTCTTCGTTTCGGGGCAGCTGCTGTGCGTATGGCAGCAGAAGGTTTATTTGATCGGATGGTAGCCTGGACCCCGCCCACCATGTCAGCTGTTTTGTTGGCCGATGCTATCCGTTGTCGGAAACAGGTGGATCTGCAAAGTGACAAGGTGCTGACAGCCCGCTCCATTGGTATCTGTCTTGGTGATAAGGAGTAGCTTCTGATGAGCATCGTATCGGACGAGCTAGATAAAATTTACAGTCGTATGCTGGAGCATTTCGGGCCTCAGCACTGGTGGCCCGGCGAAACACCTTTCGAGGTGATGGTCGGCGCGATCTTGACCCAAAATACCAATTGGCAGAATGTGGAAAAAGCCATTGCCAACCTGAAAGGGGCAGGGGTGCTCTCCTTGCCTGCTCTGGCAGCCCTCAGCACGGAAGAGCTGGCAGAGTATATCCGTCCTGCTGGCTCTTATAATATCAAGGCAGGCCGGTTACAAAACCTCTTTGCCATGATTGCAAAAGACTGGGATAATGATCTGGATTATCTGTTGCAACAATCTGCTCCTGTTGTGCGGGAACAACTGCTTTCAGTGAAGGGGATTGGGCTGGAGACCGCAGACTCTATGGTGCTCTACGCTGCTGGCCAGCCGATTTTTGTGGTGGATACCTACACCCACCGTATCTTGCTCCGCCATGAGCTTATTTCTGAAGACTATGATTATTTTCAGATTCAGGAGATGTTCATGGATAACTTGGATGAGGACGCAGCCCTCTTTAATGAATACCATGCCTTGCTGGTACAGGTCGGTAAGCAGTTCTGCAAAAAGTCTAAGCCGCAATGCGGGGGGTGTCCACTTGCCGGGGTTGGAGGCGTGGCGGAGTATGTTCCCTGCTGACGAGAAAAAATGTAGGGGATGCAGTGGGGAATAAAAAAGGGAGTTAACGAAAAGCTCGCTAACTCCCTGATATATTTGGTGCGCCAAGCAGGATTCGAACCTGCGACCTACGGCTTAGAAGGCCGTTTCACCCTCTTTCCCTCCTTTTACCGCTTTCTGCATAAACATACATAACAAAAGGAAATTTAGCAATCCCTCTTTCCCTTGACTTACTCGCAAATACTGTTAAATTGATTCCGTCTGCTGGGGATAGTGCTGGGGATACGCTGGGACAATATTTCAAGAGAGGGAGAGGAAATGCCACGTCAGAAACGGGTGAAAACAAAATATCCCGGAGTTTATTACATTCAAGGTGAGGCGGTCGGGCGCACCGGCAAAGAAAGAATCTATTATATTTTCTACCGGAAGAACGGAAAGCAGGTTGAGGAAAAAGCAGGTCGTCAATATCAGGATGATATGACCCCCGCCAGAGCTGCCGGTACCCGTGCGGAGCGGATCGAAGGAAAGCATAAGAGCAACCGGGACGAACGCAAAGCGGCAGAGGCCGTTAAACACCGCTGGACAACCGACAGACTATGGGAAGCATACCGGGCGCAGTTACCAAAGAACAGAGCCACCCGTACCGATTCCGGCAGATATGAAGCGCATTTAAAAAAGCCATTTGGCAACAAGGAACCGAAAGATATTGTCAAGCTGGATACCGACCGGGTACGGATCAACCTTTTAAAGACGCATTCACCGCAGACCGTCAAGCATGTGCTGGTACTGCTCAAGCGGATAATTAATTTCGGGTACGGGCAAGGCTGGATTGCTCCCCTTGCCTTCAAGATCACCATTCCCCGCGTTGACAACATCAAGACTGAAGACCTGACCCCGGAGCAGATGCAAAGCCTCTTTGATGTCCTTGAGACAACCCACCGCACCACAGCGGCCAATATGATGAAGCTGGTTCTTTTTACCGGGCTGCGGCGTGGGGAAATGTTCAAGCTGCAATGGGATGATATTGACTTTGAGCGGGGCTTTATTCATATCCGGGAACCCAAGGGCGGCAAAAGTCAGAAAATACCGTTAAACAACAGCGCAAGGGCGTTGCTGCAATCCGTGCCCAAGCAGGAGAGCGAATATATTTTTCCGGCCAGAGGGGGCGGGCCGCGTAAGGATATTTCCAAGGACGTGAGAGCCATTAAAGAGGCTGCTGGCCTCCCTGCTGACTTCAGGCCATTGCACGGGTTGCGGCATGTGTACGCCACCATGCTTGCCAACAGCGGCAAGGTGGATATGTTCACGCTGCAAAAGCTCATGACCCATAAAAGCCCGCAGATGACACAACGGTACGCCCATTACAGAGATGAGGCCATGCAACGGGCCTCGAATGAGGTCAGCGGGATTCTTGAGGATGCGCTTTCGATGCTGGGTGAGGAGCCGAAAGA
>JBATKL010000720.1:0-4777 GCA_049669385.1 Candidatus Electrothrix sp.
CCCTTTGTAGTCGCCTATATAAGCATGCGCATCATGAATCGCCTTATCGCCGTCATTACATATCTTAGCACCGAGCGTGGCCGCCTTGGGCGCATAGGTAGGCGGACTAGTGACATTGGAATCCACCACGAGATTATAAGCGGAGATCATTTCAATACGGAGTTTGCCCACGGTCGGGTCTGGATTGACCGCCTGCGCCGCCGCAATAGGCAACAGCATCGCCATCAAAAGAGCAACAAGCATCCGACATAAAAAATTACCCGTTAAATCGCCACCGGAACCTTTGTCCGGCATCCGCTTCTTTATATATTTACTCTGTGCATTCATGGTCATCCCTCTCAATCTTCTCTATCGAGATCTCTTGCGAAAATAAAAAAAAAATCAATTCTTATTTTATATTATCTCTCTACATCTCGCCACTAAATAACTAAATTTAAGCACTTGCAAAGTGCCACATATTGTATTTTTGTTTGCATAAGAAGAAAATTTTAAGCAAAAAAATGTTCGAGATGGCTTAAAGCAGCCTGCTTTTACAATAAAAAATCAAGATGTAGCAGAAAGGCGTCACACAAATCCCCATCAGGTGGCTGAGTAGCTACATTTCCTTGAAAGAATAATCTTTCCTATAAATAAAAACAACAGTGGTAAACAGGGGAAGGATAGGGTACAAAATATACCCTATACATTTTTCTTGTACTCCTGCTCAAGTGACATCAAGTGACATTGAGTTATAACGGAGAAAAAATGAGTAAGGACAGAATGTTAAATTCTCGGACAGACGTGCTGATTGTAGACGATGATGACGGGGCACGGCTGACCATTAAGCATATCGTCGAATCAGCGAAGTATCAGGCAAGAACAGCGACAGGTGGCCATGCCGCTCTGAAAATGATTCAGGAAAAGCTACCTGATATTATTATTCTTGACTTGGTGATGCCAAAAATGGACGGCTACGAGGTCTGCCGACGCCTTAAAGCCGACCCCAACTCTGCTGAAATACCAGTTATTTTCCTGAGTGGTTTAATTTCTGCAGAAGAAAAAGTCAAGGCATTTGAGGTAGGCGGGGTTGATTATATCGTCAAGCCATGCAGTATGATTGAGCTGCTTGCTCGACTGCATACCCATCTTACGCTGCAACGTATCCAAAATTCTCTAGCAGCAGAAGTACGCAAACAGACCGTTGAGCTGGAAGAAAAAAATCATGAATTGCACGAAACGAATATCGTTCTTAAACGGCTGTTATTCGAAATTAAAGAAGAAAAACAGAAAACCGGTCAGGTTATACACATGAACATCGAACGGCTGATTCTTCCAGATCTTGCCAGAATGGCCAAGGCCCCGGTGCAACAGCGCTATCAACTTCGAGATACTATCCAGGCTAATCTACTGGATCTGGTCAGCCCAGTAACCGGAGAACATATTGATCGATATTTCCTTTTTACCCCCACGGAATTACGGGTGGTGAACCTTATCCGCCAAGGACGTTCCAGCAAGGAGATTGCTGAAGCCTTAAACATCTCGCCTCAAACAGTGGCGACACACCGAAAGAAGATCCGAAAAAAATTAAATATTTCTGGGAAAAAAATCAACTTGACCTCCTTTATAACCGGATCGAAGTAAGCTCTCCCGATGAGCCCGAAGCCCGAACAGTCCGCCTAATCTGCCTAATCTGCCTAATCCCTTGCCTTTGCCAAGAGATCACTGATCGAAAGGGCATAGGGATGATGTTTTCGGAGAAAAAGAGGCATGGCATTTCTGGCATTCCTCGCCTCGTCCATGCTGTTGTAGACACCGTAGCAGACAAAAAGGGTCGGCGGGAGAGTATCTCTGCGAAGAATATAGAGTTTTCTTCCGTGTTCTCGGTACTCGTCCCGGACAATCATCTTCTTGACATCAGCGGCAGCATCATCTGCCGATAAAACAAGCAACTGAACCGTAAATTTATTTCCATACTCCTCCTTGGTCCATCGCTTTCCAACCCCGAGATATCTGGCAAAAAGCTGATCAGCCTTGGCAGGAGCAGATTGCCGAACAGCCGGTGTTATATTGATTTTAGGCGCTTGAATTATCTCCGTTTTCTGCACAGGAACAGCAGCAACAGAAGTTTGGTTTTGAATTTGAACGTGTTGCTGACCAGAACCAGCTGACGCAACAACTCCCCGGGCAGAAGCTACAGGAACCAAGGTTTTCGGTTTCGGCGGGGATGTTGCTGCTTCTTTTTGCGCTAGCTCGGTCTCTTGCTCAGCCTCTTGCTCAGCTTCTTGCTCAAATTCAGGGGCAGGCTTTTCAGAAGAAGGTGGACGCGTCTTCTTCATCCCCGGTGTGAGTTCAATAATAGAGGTAGGCTTGATAATCGGGAGTTTTTTGGCCGTAACCAAGGTCTCTGTGCCCGGCTCGCTGGCCGAGACAGCCTGTTCGGCCTGTTCGGCTTGCTTCAGTTCTTCCAGAGAAAGCACTGATATTGTGTCCACGGATTCCTTCTCTACCACCTCAGTAACAGCCTCTGCAACAACTTGCTTGTCGATTTTTTCAGATTGCTCTTCAGCAACCGCTACCGAGGTCGCCACTGCCAAGGGAACGGCCTGCCCTGCCAATGATGCAGCATTCTCAGTATTGTTACTTTTCCTCTCCGGTGCGCCCTGTCTTCCCGGGGTATCCTGTACCCTAGATATCTCAGATACTACGACAGCTTTTTTCCTTTTCTTAAAATCCGGGCGCTGAGGAACAGGAAGGGAGAAAAGAGAAGGTTCCTCTGTATTCTTCGAAGAATCTGAGGACTCTTCGGCAGGATTGTCCGACCCATCATCTTCCTCGACAAAGGGTAAGGGCACTCCTTCGTCACCAGGTAATGCGAGTAAAATTTCTGTATTTTCAGGCACCACGCCAACAGATTCCTGAAGGACCTCCTGCTGTGTATCCTCCTGATCCGAAAAGAAAGAGGTCCGCCCAAAAAAGAAGAAGGCAAGGAGACACAGAAAAAGCAAGAGCAGCAGGCCCTTGCGCCTCCCTCCAGACTCCTCATCGTCGAACGTCAAAGGAGGGGCGACAGGATCATCCGGCACGGTGACATGAACAGGTAAAACAGAGCTTGCTCCAGCAGCAGCAGCATTCTCCAGAGCCACCTCAGCAATACCATCGGTTACGCCGGGAATGCCTTTGCCAAGACGAAAAATCTCCTGCACGGCTTTCCCTGAAAAGACAGGGTCTTTGATCCCCTTGTCCCCTCCTGCCGCTCCCAGGCGATACGTAAGATACGCTTCTGTTTCCTCCTGTGAAAATGCCTCCAACGCATAGGCTGATGCAATCCTGACATCCTCACAGTAACCACTTAACTGCTCAATAGAAATATTCAGGGCTTGCTGACCGGTCAATATCGCCTGCACCCCATACTGCTCCTGCTCGTTGAGCTCATTCAACAAGTGAAACAAACGCTCCAGCGCAGCAAGAAACATCTTTTCCGCCTCATCAATAAGCAGAAGAACACGTTTCCCCTTCTCTTTCCAGCCCCCAAGCAAAGCCCGCAGAACAGCGACCATATCCTGCTCCGTGTCCACCGGCGAAGGCATCCCCAATTGCAGACAGATCTGCCTGAGGAGTTCATCAAAGGAGCCGATCGGGTTTTCCAGATAAACAACTTTATATGCACTCCCCTCCAAACGATGGCGAATTAACCGACAGAAAAGAGTTTTTCCAGATGCTTTCGGGCCGGTAAGAAGCATTGCCACGTTACCCTGCTCAAGATCATGACGCAGATCTTTCAGGATATTTTTTCGCCCAGCCTGTGCAAAAAATACATCAAGATTCGGTTGACGAGTGAACGGCGGGAACTTGAGACCAAAGTGTCGGAGATACATTATTCTATTTATAAGAAAAAAAATTATGTCACAACAGTCGCCATTAATGACATGGAGCACTGGCAGCCTGAACTGTTCGATTGACACCTGTATAATTTCAGCGTAATCTGTGATTCAGTATACTGATCACTGGCTCCTGCACCTCCAGAGGTAAAACACTGTCTCATTATTCGCCAAGCGAGGCTTTCTGTAAACTGATTTTCACGCACCTCTGCTTTTTAGAAGATACAGTAATATGACAAACAGCGCAGGAATGACTGGCTGCCCATCTCTACAACACAACAAAAAGGAAAAGGAATACTTTTACAGTATCAGTCCTCTGGTTTCAAGTCTCTTTTCAAATAACCCACCTAACTAGGAGATGCTCATGATCCATACCCTATGCCTGTGCCTGCTCATTCTACTCCCCTTCTCCCCTGCTTTCGCCATGCCTGAAACCGCTGAAAAAAATCTTGAGGAAATCGTATCCTCCCTTAATGACCAAACTTCTGTTGCCGTAACCATCTATAATCAAGATCTCGCCTTGGTCAGAGATGCCCGAAAAATAACGCTGAAACCGGGCACGCAAACCCTGGCCTTTCGTGAAGTCAGCGCAAATATTCGTCCACAGACTGCTCTACTTGCTGCACCGGGCCTCCGAGTGCTGGAGCAGAATTTCGAATATGACCTGCTCACCCCGCAGTCTCTGCTGGAAAAATATGTGGGCCAGAAGGTGATACTGGTCAAAAGCCACCCGACCACAGGCGAAGAAAACGAGCAGGAAGCCACGGTCCTCAGCAGCGGGAGCGGGACTGTCCTTCGGGTCGGAGACCATATTGAATCCGGTATTCCAGGACGCCTGATCTTTCCCGCTGTCCCGGAAAATCTGCGCGATCGCCCTACCCTGACTATGCTGGTGGACAGCAAAACGACTGAAGCACAAC
>JBATKL010000721.1:0-6566 GCA_049669385.1 Candidatus Electrothrix sp.
GCTTGAGAGAGGACAAGCCCCTTGCCACTGATAGATGAACCCTGGTTACGAAGTTTTGACACCCTGCTATGATAGCAATGATTGTTTCAAACGATCTGCGCAGCCTGAATCTATCCAATACAACCATGCCAAGCTTATACTCAGCTGATTGCAGAAGGGTATCATGTGCAGCGCCACTTTCCTCAAGACGCTTCTCCAAACGCTCGTTGTCGCTCGTAAGCCTGATTACCCTGTCGTTAACCCCTGCAAGTTCACCGTCCCTTTTTTCAAGACGCTGTACGAGTTCGTCGCGCTCATTGGCCAGGGAAGTAACCCCAGTTCTCACCTCAGCCAGCTCTTGCTCTCGTTCTCCGATACACTGTTCTAGGTCATTTCGTTCGTTGCTCAGGGAGTCAACCCTACCTCTCGTCTCGGCCAGCTCTTGTTCTCGTTCTTCGATGCGCTGTGTCAGATCATTTCGTTCGTTGCTCAGGGAGTTAACCCTACCTCTCGTCTCGGCCAGCTCTTGTTCTCGTTCTTCGATGCGCTGTGCCAGGTCATTTCGTACGTTAGTCAGGGAAGCGACCTGTTTGCTCTTTTCACACAGTTCATTTTCCAGAGTAGTAACCTCTCCCTCTAATCTGTGAGTTTCACTCTTGTGCAGAAACCTTTCTTCTTCAATCTGCTGCCGCACATTTTCGACGTCTGAAACAGACTGGTCCAAACGGGTACATAATGACTTAATCTCATTACTATCTTTTTCAATGCATTGATAAAGCTCTTCTTTATCCGACAATGCCTTGTCACGTTCCTGTTCGGCTTTGCCAAACAATGTATTGACATTTGCACGATCAAACAGCAGCCCGGTAAATTCTCCACGCAAGCGGTTGTATTCACTCATAAGCGGCTCATAGGAGTTGCGCATGGCAATGAGTGAAGGATATGCCCCCTGCATGTGAAAAAGCTGGGCAATATTGAGGTTAGATTTTTCGAACCATACCTCAAGCTGCTGCCTCAGTTCTTTCGATTCGACAAATTGCTGAAGGATTCCCCCTGCATCATCAGAGCTGACATCCCGGACTCGAAGCCCTGTTTTGTCCATAAAAGCTCCCAGGACAACGCCGGGCCAATCCAGACTTGTATTTTTTTTGAGGGTTGTTCCAATTTCCTCCAGGACAGTATAGAAATTCTCCGTCTTCGATGTATCCTGTTCTTTAAAAATTTTTTCGATAATACGCGCGACAACCACGTTCGACTCAAGATAAAAACGCCACCGCCGATCCTTTTCGAGCCAGATCGTATTGCTGCTGTGCAGTCGATATCCCAACAACTGTTCTGGGAGGACATGGAGTTTTCTGTGAAAAGAAGCGATCAAAAAAAGCTGCCAGTCCAGACAGTAATCAAGCCCTTCATACTCTTGCCTCTGCTCACGAAAAAAATCAGCTCGGGCTACTATATTAGACGAGGTTAACAGGAAATTACTTTGCAATAACGCCTTAAAGAGATCTTCTGGAACTTCTTTGGGGTGTGTTTCATTGTACCAGCAAAGCCAGTGGTACATGTTGTGGCCATCAAAGATCTGTGTGGAGTCCTTTCTTGAACAGATCAAATTTTTTTCATCAATCGGTACAAGTTCCGTTGCAAGTAAGGAGCATGCGTCGTTGTTCTCCAAATATTGCAGAGATCTCTCCAGCCGCTGGGGATGGAACAGGTCATCTGAATTGAGAATTGCAACAAAGTCCGTTTCAACATGATTAAGAGCTTTGGATATACTGCTGCCGATCCCCATATTTTCAGAATTGCGCATTATCTGAATACGTGGATCACTGAAACTTTCTACCTCTTGAGAGGTATTGTCAGAGGATGCGTCATCAATGACAAGCAGTTTAAAATCCCCTCGGGTCTGCCCCAAAACACTCTGTATTGCACGACCGACAAACAGCTCATGATTATAGGACGGTATAATAACGGTGATCGCGGCAGGTTTCCCCGGCTCGAAAACATCCGGCTGACCAATATCAAAAGTGGACCTTCGAGGGGCGAGGTCCCGCAAATTCAGATGGTCTGTCCAGTCATTATGCCATTTACCGAAAACCGTACCTTCCAGTTCGCAGCTATCCTTTTTGATAATTTCGAGAGCTCTATCGTATTCCTGATATATTTTTCCAAGAACCGTAAAAAACTGAGGATGTTCAAAAACAGCAGCTAACCAGAGAGCTATGAGGCGAAGGAACCTGGATGTCCCAGCCCGGTTTGTAAAACCATTTTCCAATACTATCCCGGCGAGCCATTCCTTGACCCTGGGGTCATCATAGATTTTGAGCAACCCTTCGAGAAAGGATGTAAGAGCCTTGTCGTTGGAAAAGAGAGGATGTTTTTTTTTCGGCAGTGCAAAATCCCGGCAGATTTTTCCTTTTCCTGTCTTGTTCTGCTGCCAGTACAGGATACGGGCCAGCAGACCTTCATTATGGTTGGTGCCCTTTCCCTGACCAGGAGGTGAAGGACATTCTGCCAACCAATTCCTGAAAACCGCATGAATACTTCCAAGCACGTCCGCGTCAAGCTCTGCTAGCGATTCTTCCTCCGAGGCTGGAATACACTTGATAGTCAGCCTGGTATTGATATCATGTGCGATCTCAAGCCACGTTCGCAGATGGATCCAGTTATTTTTGCCCACTGTCGCCACCATCTCGAAAACGGAGCCTTCTTCTTCCATCTTCCGAATCAGGGAATCAAATTGCTTTCGCTGATTTCCAGCAAGAAGTTCTGTCTGTCCGGACAAGTCCCATACGATATCGCTTGTCCCATCCGGTAATGAACCCTTCCCCAGGAATGCACCGACAATTTGGATGATCAGATGAAAACCTTTCTCTGCTCTCATCTTGGTTATTTCCTGCAGAACGTTCGATGCTGCATCGGCCAGTGGCCAGGTCGTCACAAAATGGACTTGCTCGGCCCCGGGGAGCCACTGCTGCAAAGTTACCAGATCAGCTTCACTCAGTTTCGCCCTCAGGTCGATGCGGATAACCCGTGGCCCTTCCCCTTCATTTTCCTGCATTGCGTACGTGTCATACTCGGCAATTGACGGGCTGTGTCCCGCCATCCCCATTATCCAGAATTCTGCACACTCGGAACATTCGGGGAGCCGAACACGATAGCTTTGAAATCGCTGGCGCAACCCATTGAAATATTCACCATTCCAGGCATCTTTAAGCTCCGGCCCCTCATGCATAGACTTCTGAAGAGATATATATGGGCAAGGAGCTACCTGCCCTGAAGCATTCCGACTCACAGATATGAATGGTGCGTAACAAATCGTATCATGATTCTGGCCCTCATGATTTTGGCACACTGGTCGCCACAGCTCGTACTCTTCCCTGGACGGTTCCGGTCCTAGGCAACCTTCGTAACCTTCTATGGTGATCCTTTTTATATTATGCACTTTCACGGATACACCTGGTGTAATATTCAACTGACGCTTCTGCAATATGGATATCTGTATAGGATCGTTCAATTGTCGCCCTGGCTTCGTTCCCGAGTTTCTCCCGCAGCCCCTTATCCTCTACGACCCTCTCAAGACACTGGACGAAAGACTGGGCGTCCCCGGTCCTTGCAAGAAGTCCGTTCACATTATCCTGGATTAACTCTGGCATGCCGCCTGCATCGGAACTGACGATAGCCCTTCCGGCAGACATCGCTTCCAGACATGAGTAAGGACAATTCTCCCAAAGGGAGGGTATAAGAAAGATATCAGTTTGTCTCAGGCATGAGCGTACCTCATGGAGTTGAAGCTTCCCGAGGTAATGAATTGATCCTTTGAGTTTTCGTGAATTCACATTAGGCAACAATGTACCTGTCATATATTGAAAGAGGTCCTGTCCTGCGAAAACAAAAGCCACCTCGTACCGTTCGAGGATATCCGGGACAATCTCATTACAGAGGTGTATTCCTTTTCGTTGCTCCATTCTCCCGGAAAAGAAGATAGTCACCCTCTCTTTTGGGATATTGTATTGTTTGAAAATATCCACATGGTCAAGTCTTTCGAATAATTCTAGATCTATGCCATTGGGGATCACCTCTACTGGAGAACTGATACCGAGCTTGTCCTGCACTTCCTTTTGTAAAAATCGTGAACATGAACTGTATGCTTTCGAGCGACGCATTCCTGCTTTTTCAATAAATGAACAGAAGGTGACATCTGCTTTACACACATCATAATAGGGCATTATGAGTTTTGCCGGTGAGTGGAACTTGGTTAGAGTCGTTTCATGCATCAGGTAATTGATCAATAACCCTTCCGCTCCACATTCAGGCATTTCTATGATATCGTATGTATACTTTTTCTGGAGAAGCTTCAGCCCATGATACATGCTGAGAGCATTCTCCAGCCTATTCTTGGTCCACCACACCTGCAACTTGTCAAGCGTTCCAAAACCGCGCATTAAAGAACCGTCCGCCCTGAACCTGAAAACTCTGACTCCGTCATGTTCTTCGGTGCGCAATTCGGTTTCGGATGTTGAACCAGCCAATACATGAACCTCATGCCCCAGCTTGGCAAGCCCCCTGGCCTGATACCAAGTGTAGGTGCCAATACCGCCAAAACCGGTTTCCATAGGATATTCAAAGGATAACAGAGCGATTTTCACTGAGGAAACCTTTTGATAGGTGATAGATGATGTTTTGTAAATTTCCGACAAAACTGTTTCAGATCTCTCTGAGAATGTAGACCTGTTATCAGTAACACTCTTATATTACAGAAACTTAAATATGAATATTTTCAGCACCCTTATACTATTTCTTTGAAAAGAATGAAAGTCTTTTTTACCTCCTGTACTTTTTTGCTCTTTTCAGATTATAGTTGAGAATTCTTGAGCGAGGCAAGAGTGTTTGTCCTAGCTTAAGTGAGGAGCCCTAATAGTCAACCCTAAAAAAAATAATATTCGAGTGTCAGCAACTAACGACAGCAGTATGACCAATAATTCAACAGTTCCTTTGTCCGTAATCGTACCGGTTTATAAGGGAGATGAAAATTTTCTCCAATGTATGGAATCGCTGACAGCTACCTGTCCTAAACCCGATGAAATAATAATTGTTATTGATGGCCACCTTGACTCTTCATTTTATCCAGATAAACAACAGGTTACCTCAATTCTTCATACTTCATCCCGAGGAGGACCTGGTATGGCTCGAAATATTGGTGCAAAGGCCGCTCAAAATGATATACTCCTTTTTATTGATTCCGATGTCCTCGTGCCACCAACTCTTCTCGAAAAAGTAATGGAAGAATTCAAAGAACATCCTGACATTTCTGGTATTTTCGGTTCGTACGATAATACTCCTCAGGCAAAAAATTTCTTATCGCAATACCGCAACCTCCTTCATCATTATGTACACCAGAACGGAAATGAAGATGCGTCAACATTCTGGGGGGCGTGTGGGGCTATCAAAAGGGATGTTTTTCTCAAAAACGGAGGGTTTGATGAAAAACGTTATCTCCGTCCTTCTATTGAAGATGTTGAATTGGGTGACAGACTCAAAAAAGCAGGCTACAAGATCCGTCTCTGCAAAGGTCTTCAAGTCAAACATCTCAAACGATGGGGCGTTACAAGCATGTTGAAGACAGATTTCTTCCAGCGTGCTCTCCCGTGGACAGAGTTAATTCTGGACAATCGAGACATTGCCAATGACTTGAACACTAATATATCGAGCCGGTTGAGCATTGTGTTTCTGTTCATCCTGATTTCGTCCATAGTTATCTCAAGAGTACATCCTCCGTACATCCTTCTTACAGGAGCTGGTTTGGTTGGGCTTTTATTTTGTAATTTTGATGTATACCTTTTTTTTAGAAAACAAAAAGGATGCTGGTTCGCTCTACAAACGATTCCCTGGCACTGGATATATTATTTTATTTGTGGCTTGGGATTCATTGCAGGATATTGCAGATATCTATTTATTCAGTTAACGAATAAATCTTAAGTCGAACGAATGGACGAGAGTGTATATTTTTCAGTGATAATCCCAACAGTTGGGAGAAAAGAACTGGATAATTGTTTACAGGGACTGGCCTCTCTCCATTTTCCTAAGATTCATTTTGAAGTTATTATTGTCAACGATAATCCGGCAGTTTCACTCCAGAGCACAGTCAAACGATTTAATAAACAAATTAATATCACCTATACAGAGAGCGAGGAAATCGGACCGGCTGCTGCTCGTAACCATGGCAGCAGGTTGGCCAGGGGGAAATTCCTCGCTTTTACCGATGACGACTGTGTTCCAGCGCCGGACTGGCTGGATTGTGCCCTGAATGAGCTTGCGGACTCCGAAGAAATGGCTCTGGCTGGTCGTGTGATAAATGGTCTTGAGCAAAACGCCTATGCTGTTGTGAATCAACATATTTATGATGTTCTTTTTTCTTGGTATAATACAAACCCGAAACAGGCCCGTTTTGCGATGTCCAATAACCTTATTGTTCCGGCCAGAGAGTTTGCTGCACTCAACGGTTTTGATGCTGATTTCCCATATCCAGGGGGAGAAGACCGAGATTTTATTGACAGGTGGCTCGAACAAGGCGGTTTGCTGAAATACGC
>JBATKL010000722.1:0-2944 GCA_049669385.1 Candidatus Electrothrix sp.
TCGCCGATCAAGAAGGGTTCCTCACCCATTGCCTTGAAATGCTGCATAGCAGATTCCGCATCGGCCTCACTAACTACGGCCATCATCCCGATACCCATATTAAAGGTCCGGTACATCTCCGCCTCAGGCACTTCGCCCTTTTCCTGAAGAAAGGCAAAGATCGGCGGTTTTTCCCAGCTCTCTTTATCAATCACGGCTCGGCAGCCCTTGGGCAGGACTCTGGGGATATTATCAATAAAACCACCACCGGTATTATGGACCAGACTGTTGATCGGAAAACGATTCAACACCCCAAGCACACTGCGAACATAGATTTTGGTCGGCTTAATCAGCTCTTCACCAACAGTGCAGCCCAGCTCTGCAACCTCATCATCCACAGTCAGGCCGAGATCCTCAAAAATAATCTTCCGGACCAGGGAGAACCCATTGGAATGAAGCCCGGATGAGGCCAGGCCGATAATCTTATTGCCGACCCGTACACTGCTGCCGTCAATAATCTTCTCCCGATCAGCAATGCCCACGGAAAAACCGGCCAGATCATAATCACCGGGCTGATAGAGGCCTGGCATCTCGGCAGTCTCTCCACCGATCAGGGAGCAATTAGCCTGCTTGCAACCTTCGGCGATCCCTGTAACCACATCTGTGGCCTCATCAAGATCAAGAGAGGAGCAAGAAAAGTAATCCAGAAAGAACAGCGGCTTTGCTCCGCTGACAATAATATCGTTCACGCACATCGCCACCAAATCAATACCGATTGTGTCGTGCTTGTTGCAAAGTTGGGCTATTTTTAGTTTAGTGCCGACACCGTCTGTCGAAGCGATGAGCACAGGGTCTTTGCAGTTTGCGTTACCGATACTGAACAGGCCGGAAAACCCCCCGATATCATCAATAACAGTACGACTATGGGTGGAGGAGACGATACTTTTAATGCGAGAGACAAAGGCGTTGCCCTTATCGATATCAACCCCGGCCTCACTATATTTTGATGCTGCTGTTTCGGATGCTGTCATTGTCTTGTTTATACATAAAGTTGAAAGCAGCCCCGGAGCGATATCCGGCTGTTGGGCCAGAAAATCCTTCAGTTGTTCAACAGTCCGGGCTGCCGGATAATACGAGAATATTACTTTTTTACTGTTGATTGTCAATATGTTTGTATGATGATTGCAACAGTAGATTCCATTTGGTATAGGTGGATTTCCCATGAAGACATTTATTACCCTGATCGGCCTGGTCCTCATCTTTGAAGGATTGCCCTATGTCGCCTCACCAGAGGCCATGCAGCGCTGGCTCAAACAACTTATCAGTATGTCGCCGAGTAGCCTGAGAAGCACGGGAATCGTGGCTATGGCTCTCGGCTTTTTCTTGTGTTATATCGGACAGCGGACCGGTTTGCTGGGATGAAAAAAACAGCATTTCTTTTGTAGGGGCAGGCCCCTGTGCCTGCCCGTTAATAATGCACGGAACATACAGGGCGAACACAGGGAGTCACCCCTACGTCCTCCAGCTGAGGTGAATTGTATGGAAAAAACAGCAAAACGTGAAATGATCGGCTTTGAAGGCAAGGTGCTGCTCGACACCTTGCGCCGTCTCCACCGCAAAGGAGCAACGGAGAATCTTCTCAAGTTGATCCTGAAAACACATCCGGCTGACCTTGCCTGGGTTTTCCGTTCCCTCCATCCGGCTGACCGAAAAAAAATCTTTGAAATAATTGCCAACACTGAGCTGGTCGCAGACTTTTTCAGTGAGCTGGATGATGTCATCATTGTTGAGCTGGCAGAAGACCTCACCCCTGTTTTTCTTGCTGAAGTCATCAGCAAGATGGCTCCTGATGATGCGGCTGATCTGCTGGAAGTCATCCCGGACACCTTAGCATCCGATGTTCGGACACACATGGAGCGGGACGACCGCGACGAGCTGGAGGAGCTGCTCAAGTACGATCCGGAAACAGCAGGCGGCATTATGTCCCCGGATTTCATGTACCTGGATGAAGAGCTGACCGTGGAAGAAGCCATCAGCAAGGTACAGAAACGGAGTGAAGACAAGGAGATGGTCTTTTATCTCTATATCACCCACGGTGACGGCCAGCTGACTGGGGTGCTCTCCCTGCGGGAACTGCTCCTCCATCCCATGCATCAGCAGCTGGAAAACATCATGAACCCACGAGTCATCTCCGTGACCACGGATATGGACCAGGGAGAAGTAGCTCATCTTGTCTCCCAATATAATCTGCTCGCCATCCCGGTTGTTGACGCGACCTTTAAACTGATCGGTATTATCACTGTCGATGATATTATTGACGTTATCCGGGAAGAGGCCACAGAAGATTTTTTCCAGATGGCCGGTGCTGGTAAGGATAATGAGATCCTCCTCAAGCCCCTGCATCAAAAGATCATCCTCCGTGCCCCCTGGCTGTTTGCCTCCTGGATCGGCGGAATTACGGCCATGTTCATCATTAATGGATTCCAACATGAGTTACAGCAGGTGCTGTCCCTAGCCTCCTTTATCCCCATCATTGCTGGCATGGGCGGCAATATTGCTACCCAGTCCAGCACCATCGTGGTCCGGGGTATGGCTACCGGTCGGGTCAATATGCCGCAATTTTTTCACATTGTGGGTCGGGAAACCGTGGTCGGTATTGTTTTAGGCGTCATGTTCGGCCTCCTCCTCGGCCTGATGGCCACATTTCGCTACGCGACACCAACCTATCTCGGCCTAGTAGTCGGAATATCGGTCTGCTCGGTCATGATTATGGCGGCCAGCCTGGGCACGATCATCCCCATGCTCCTGAAACGCTTTCATATTGATGCGGCCATTGCCACTGGCCCCTTTATCACCACCTCTATCGATGTTCTCGGTATCAGTCTGTACTTTTATGTTGCTAAATATATGCTGAATATTTAATAACCATGCGCTCTTTTCGATCCCCCTTCCGTAGCGGCAACCC
>JBATKL010000723.1:0-1737 GCA_049669385.1 Candidatus Electrothrix sp.
GAGCTGTTGCGGACAACGGATTTGCATACCATCCTCCGCCTGCCCACCGGTATTTTTTACCGCCAGGGGGTGAAAGCCAATGTCCTGTTCTTTGACAATCAGCCTGCGTCCCCGGAACCGTGGACCCGCGAGGTCTGGATCTACGATTACCGGACCAATATCCATCACACTCTGAAAAAGAAAACCATGCGACTGGCAGATTTGCAGGATTTCATCACCTGCTATCATCCAGGCAATAGGCATGATCGGCAGGAAACCTGGTCTGAGGATAACCCGGAAGGTCGCTGGCGAAAATTCAGCTTTGAGGAAATCGTTGCCCGGGATAAAACCAACCTGGACATCTTCTGGCTGAAAGATCAAAGTCTGGCGGATCTGGACAATCTCCCTGACCCGGATATTCTTGCCAGCGAGATCATTGAAACCATTGAGGCGGGTTTGGCGAGCTTTAAGGCGGTTATGGAGACGGTGCATCAAGGCTGAAGCCAATTTTCAACCTTCAGCCCGTCAATCCTGCCGAAATGGCGGATATTCCCTGTCACAAGGGTGAAATCACCAGCAATGGCTATTCCGGCTATTTCAAGGTCGGCAAGGTCAAGCCGCTGACCTTTTTTTTCCAGTTCAGCCCGGAGCCGCCCGCAGACACAGGCTGCCTTGGTATCAAATCCCACCAAATTGACAGAAGGCAGCAAAAGGTGTTCAAGGTTGTTCAGATGATATTCCGGGCGGTTACTTTTAACCGCCCCGTACACTATCTCTGAAACCGTAATCGTAGAAATATACTGTTTGGTTCTCGGAAGACCGGCGAGCTTTTTAAGGAGGATTCCCGAGGGGCTTTTTTTCAGAATATTGGTGATGACATCCGTATCAAAGAGAAACATCTTTTCTCGTTCCTGCATCCTTTCGTAACTGATGCAGGTCACTGATCTGCTCTCCCACCTCTTCAAAATCTTTCCATTGCCCGACAAGAGAAGCCAGCCCCTGCCGTTCTTCATGCTGCTCAATAATTTGCAAATCTTCAAGACTGACCAAGGCGGCGACCGGTTTATCTCTCTTGGTGATTATAAATCGTTCATGAGCATAGGCGCTTTTTGCTATAAGTTCGGATAAATGGCTTTTTGCATTTGCTACTGATACTGTTGTCATATTGACTCCTGCTGTACGATTTGATCAATCTGTTCAATCAACCTCAATTTTCAAATTTGGCCGCATCCAACACTTTTCGAACTGTTTTAGCTAACTTCGACTTTAAGAAGGGTTTCTCAAGAAAATCCTTAATCCCGATTTTAGCCCCCCTCCCATTATTAAGCCGTTCACTAAATCCAGAGCTGATGATGATGGGAATGTCATGCCGGATGGCTAATAATTCCATAGCCAGCTGATCTCCGGTCATGCTCGGCATAGCCATATCAGAGATGACCAAATCGAAAACATCAGGTTCGGCTCTAAAGGCTTCAAGAGCCTCTGGTGAATGTATATGCATGGTTACCTGATAGCCAAGCTGTTCCAACATCTTCTTTTCAAGCAGGGCAATGGGTTCTTCATCATCCACCAAGAGAATATGTTCCTTGCCTGTTGGGCTTAATGCACTATCACCAATAGTATTGGTTACAACCTGTTTGTCCATCAAGGGAATGTAAACATTAAAAGTACTGCCTTTGCCCACTTCGCTGCATACTTGTATTTCCCCTTTATGCTCCTTGATAATGCCATAGGCAACAGCAAGCCCGAGTCCAGTCC
>JBATKL010000724.1:0-8214 GCA_049669385.1 Candidatus Electrothrix sp.
GTATTGAGACAGTATGTATTTTATTCTATTCATTTTTTCCATGTTGCAACGCCCCACCCTATGAAGAGGGTATTGAGACGGACCAGGGAGAGTCAATCTTTGGAGGAGTTGCTGTTGCAACGCCCCACCCTATGAAGAGGGTATTGAGACTTTAGACCATTAGGGGATATATCAACACCAAGAGTTGCAACGCCCCACCCTATGAAGAGGGTATTGAGATGGAAGGGCGATCCTTGTGATCGCCTTTTCTTTATCATGAAACTGACCATAGACCGGGCTCTCGCCCATCAAAATGAAAATTTCCGGCTCAATAACTGATACCGCCCAAACCCCTTGCTAGCCTGCTTACCAATATGCAACCACTGCCCCAGCCAGAGAAAGGGCCAGAACAGCTCCGGGTCCTTGGGCGCAAAATCTACTGTTCCAAGAAATCCCCTAAACTCCACCTCCCTCCCCTGTCGCGCTGACCACCAGGTGGTGGTATGCGGCCGCAGAGCAATATTCATGACTTCGGACTGGGCCGCGCATTCTTTGAGCGCCCGAAAATCAGCCTCCAGGGGGCAGCCCATATAGAAATACTGAAGCAGGGAGACCCGCCGGATCACAGCCATGAGCAACCGGCTGATCTCAAGGGTCTCCGGGCGGAAGGACTTGTCCGAAGGCAGATAGGGGGTGAGGAAGTGCAGCCGCAGAGCTGCGGGCGCAGGCGGCACCGGAGCTTGCTCCATCATACTGTCCTGAACCTCGCCCTGCTGATCCCAGATCAGCCGCTGGCCACCCGGCAACACCTGAGCAACCTGGACCAACTCCGCCTTTGCCCGGTCCGAGCCAAATCCCAATCGCCCGGATTTTTCCATAGCCCGAATCACCGCAGGCAGACGTTTACAGGCAGCCCCGGCCAGCACCAACCCGTGGGTGAATTGCCCGCCCGGCAAAATGCTCGCCTCGCCGCATTGGTCACTGTGAAAGATATGGGGCAACGGCACCGTGCCCACCTTGCGCATCATTTTCGCCTCTGGCGGCCTGGGGCCTTTGATGAAAAAGGCAAAATCGCATTGATAGCGAAGCATGCAGTCGGCACAGTCAGCATTCGGGGCAATGCAGCTCTGCTGGTGCAGGGCCAGCCCGAACACGCTGCGGCGGAGCGGATCGGAAAAGACCGGCAGGGTCAGGGGATCGCGGGCCGTAAAGGTGAAACGATATTCGGCGATGATGAGTTCCGGGGTGCAGGTGGACATAATGATTCGTCACGAAGCGATAAAATAAAGAGCAAGCGCCTGATTCGTCCATGTAATTCAGGCAGGATAGCAAAAACATATCAGGTGGACACCACCTTGTCAACGCGCTTTTTTAGAGATTGACAGATAGGAATATACTGGTATCTTGAAAAAATCATTAAAAACTTCAATCTCAACATAACAAACAGAACATGGCATTAAATCAGAAAAAACTGCAAAAGAAAAAGGCCAAACAGGCCGCTAAAAGCAAGGCCCGAAAAGCAGCACAAAAACAAAAGGGTTTTATGGCTAGGGTCAACCATAGCCTGGCAATGCAGAAGGCCTTTGACGCCCCGGTGTATGAATGCTGGGAGACAGAACATCTTTTTGATGAAAGCAGCAACACCGGTATCGGTTCCGTCATGATCACCCGAAAAACAAGCAACGGCGATATCCTTGCGAGCGTTTTTCTCATTGATGTCTATTGCCTTGGCATCAAAGACTGTTTTGTCAGAATGTTTAACGAAGAGACCTACCCTTCTTTCCTGAAAGAGGTCAACATGCAGGGGAAGCTCAAAAAAATCCACCCCACCTGCGCCAGAAAACTTATCGAAAAAGCTGGAGAATATGCAGCAAACCTAGGCTTTTCACCGCACATGGACTACCGGGAGGCCAAAAAGATATTTGGAGATATCGACAGTGCGGCCTGTCCTCGTTCCTTTGAATTCGGCAAAGACGGCAAGCCCTTTTATATTGCCGGTCCCTATGATAAACCCAAATTTGTAAAGAACGTGCTGGATAAACTGGCAAAGAAATGCGGTACGGACGGATTTCATTATGTAGCCCCGATAGACGACGAAGATTTGTTTTTTTAAACTTTGTCCCAAAGGGACATCCGCCAATAGCCCCGTGATGTATCGCGGGGGCTTTCTCCACCACCAAAAAGCAAAACGGGATGCGCCTTGCGGCACATCCCGTTTTTTGTTTATTTCGTTATAGCCCCCCCTCTGGGGGGGGTATTTGCTTATCGTTTCTTCAACGTAAGCAGCGGGCTAGCAATAAACACCGAAGAATAAGTACCCACAAGCACACCGGCCAACAGAGCAAACGAGAAATCATGGATTGCTGAACCGCCGAAGAAGAACAGGGCAGCCAGGACCAGAGAGGTGGTCAACGAGGTGACCACGGAACGGCCCAACACATCGTTGATGCTGATGTTGATGACCTCATTAAAATCTTTTTCATGAAAGCGCCCCAAATTTTCCCGGATCCTGTCAAAGACAACCACCGAGTCATTCAGAGAATAGCCTGCCAAGGTGAGCAGGGCCGTAACCAGGAGCAGGTTCACCTCCACATTAAGTATCCAGCAGATACCCAGCACCACCAAGACATCATGAAAGGTGGCTGCCGCAGCGGCCAAGCCAAAGCTGAAGTCAAAGCGGATAGCCAAATAGAGCAGCACACCGATCAGAGAGATGAGAATGGCCTCAATGGCCTTATCCCGCAGGACATTAGACACTGAGGAGCCGATTTCAGACTGGCTCTCCAGCACAAAGGTATTGCCTTGCTGCTTGGACAGTACCTCTGTAATTTCTTCCCCCAGATGCCCCACGGTGTCTCCTGTCGTTTTAACCTTCACGATCAGGCGATTTTCACCGGTCACCTTCTGGAGATCCACCGAACCGAAATTACCCTTGTTCAGCGCGGCCCGAATGGGGTCCAGTTGAAACGGTTGGTCTGCCTTGTACTGCAACAGCGAACCACCGGAGAAGTCCACCCCGAGATTGGCCTGACCAAGCAGGATCTCAACAAAAGCCACGGTTCCGAAAATCACCATCAGTGCTGACAGCGTAAAGGCAATTTTTCGCATCCCCATGAAATCAAAATTGGGTTTCTTGATAAATCGCATAAATTTCAACTCATGCAATTTTCGTCTGCTGAACATCCAGTCGTAGGCAAGACGGGTGCAGAACAGAACCGCAAAGAGGTTGAAGATAATACCCAGAGACAGGGTGACAGCAAAACCCTTGATCGGGCCGGTACCAAAGAGAAACAGGGCCAGGGCCGTAATCAGGGTGGTGACCTGAGAATCGACAATGGACGAGAAGGCCTTTCCAAAACCGGTATCCACGCCGGATCGGGCTGATTTACCCAAGGCAAATTCTTCCCGCATGCGCTCAAATATCAGGACGTTGGCATCCACCGCCATACCGATAGAGAGAATGATACCGGCAATACCGGGCAGAGTCAGGGTGGCTCCGAGCATGGCCAAGCCAGCAAAGAGGAAGAGAATATTTAGGGCCAGTGCCATATCTGCAATCACTCCGGAGAGTCGATAGTAGATGACCATGAAAACCAAGACCAGCAGGGCTCCGAACAGACCCGAAATCAGACCCTTCATAATGGAGTCATGCCCCAAGCTCGCGCCAACCGTCATGTTCTGAATGATCTCAACCGGGGCAGGCAGGGCACCAACCCGGAGAACAATGGCCAGATCACTGGCCTCTGTATGAGTGAAGCTCCCTGATATCTGAGCCGAACCGCCGAGGATTCGTTCGCGGATAACCGGGGCCGAGCGTATCACCCCGTCCAGGACAATGGCCAGCTGTCTGTTGACACTGGCCTCAGTAATGTCGGCAAAGGTATCACTGCCGTCACTGGTGAGGCTCAGGCTGACGAGGGGCTCGTTAAATGTGCCGCCGTAACCGACCCGGGCATCTTTAACCATGTCACCGGTCATGAGCACCGGGCTTTCCAGCAGGACAGGTTTCTTGTTTTCTTTGTTGGGGTTTTGCTCATCCACGACAACCTGGAAGGCAACTTCTGTTCCCTTGGGCAGACTGGCTTGGAGGGCCAGGTTAAGCTGCTTGAGCTGCTCAGCATCGCCGTCTTCCTTCCATTGGCCAGCAGCTTTTGCCTGCTCAACCAGCTCCAGCAGATTTACACCCTGCTGGGCAACCAGCTTAAACTCCAGCTGAGCCGTGCTCTTAATCAGGTCTTTGGCCCTTTCATGATCTTTAATGCCGGGCAGCTGGACAACAATCTCATCTTCGCCCTGACGGACAATGACCGGGTCACCGACGCCGAATTGATCGACACGGTTTCTGATAATCTCCAGGGATTGATCAACAGCGTTCTGACGAACAAAGTCAATCTTATCCTGGGTCAGTTTCAGCGTAATGCGGGGAAAGCTGCCTTCTTCCGACTGCACATCAATATTCAGATCAGGAAAATCATCTTTGATGATTTCATTGATTTCTCCCAACACGCCGGTATTAGGCAGGGTAAAAATAACCTGGGCAGGATCGGGTGAGTCCAGCTGTACTGCGGAGATGTTTTTCTTTGCCAGACCCTTTTTCAGGTCCTGGGCAGAGAGTCCAAGGGAGTTGGAAACCGCCTTGTCCAGATCGACCCGCAGAACCATATGGACACCGCCCTGAAGGTCCAGCCCGAGTTTCAGCCCTTGCGGTGCCAGGTATTTTTTCCACCACTCCGGCGAATCCTTGTAAAAGGACGGCACAATAGTCATGGCGGAAAAGAGGATGAGGGTAAAAAGCAGCCCGATCTTAAGTTTCAGGTTGGTATTCATGGATGTCTTCCCAGGTAAACGAATAGTATTTAACGTGGATGAACGAATCAGCTCAATTATCTTTTTGATACAAGGTGACGAGAAAATATTCAGGAATATACGTCAGGAAGGGATATCTTGCAACGTCGGGAATACATTTTTTCTTTGTTTCTCCATATTCGGTGCAAAAATTACTCTGGAGGAGGCGAAAAATGTTCTTCGGATTCGGGCGGGAATCGTTTTCTGTTAATGGCAGCAGCCATGCAGGCAGCCCCAAATCCGTTGTCAATATTGACCACAGCCATCCCGGAAGCACAGCTGTTGAGCATGCCGAGTAGGGCGGAAAAACCCCCTGCCCCAGTCCCGTAACCGACGGAGCTGGGCACGGCAATCACCGGGGCCGGGGTCATGCCAGCCACCACTGAGGGTAAGGCCCCTTCCATCCCGGCAATCACAATCAGAACAGAGGCCTGCTGAAGCCGTTCTCCGTGGGCGAGAATACGGTGGATACCGGCGACCCCGGCATCATACAAGGTCTCAACTGTATGACCAAAATATTTGAGACAGAGCCGTGCTTCCTCGGCAACCGGCATGTCAGAGGTACCTGCTGTCACCACCATCACGGTTCCCCTGCTGATATTTTCAGGGATATACTCTTCGTTGCCGATCAATAAACGGGAGGTCTCGTGATACCTCAGCCCCTTAACCTGGGTGCAGACCTGCTCTGCCTTGCTTGGATCAACGCGGGTGGCCAGCACCACGGTTGGGCGCTTGAGCATAGCCTGGAGAATCTCTATCAGTTGGTCAACGGTTTTGTTTGCACCGAAAACAGCTTCAGGGAGTCCGGTACGCAGAACACGGTGGTGATCCAGACGAGCTGCATCCAAGACTTCAACCGGTGGCAAGCGTATTTTTTTCAGGGCTTGTTCAGGGTTTATCCTTCCGTTTTTCACCCGTTGCAGTAAAGTGAAAAGTTGTTGTTCATTCATAGATTCATGTTTTGTGGTAGGATGGCATAATCGGAAAGACTGTTGTAAAGTTTCTCTAACCGCTCACCAACAAAAAGATGTTTCCTCTTCAGCTCCTCCCGCAGAAAAGAAAGAGGATTCCAGGGCATGTAGCGATTATCCTTGTGTTCTTTAAATATATGCGTGTAAATATATAGGTATAATCAATAATCATTCTTTGACTGCTTTACCATGAAAATATTCAGCGAAAAAAATATAGGTAAACTGATTATCCTCAATTCAAGCTTGGTTGCCCTGCTGATGTGGCTGGGCATCGTGGCGCATACCTTCTGGGATTCTAAAATTAATCTCAAAATGGAACTGCTCCAGATGGAGGAGGACTATATAAAAAATAAAAAAATCAGCGTGCGCGAGTCTGTGCTCGATTTTATCCGCAGCATAGACATGCGGCATAAGACGACCAATGCCATGTTGCGGCGCACCCTGAAAGATCAGGTGGAGCAGATCCATTCCATTGCCCTGCATTTGTACCAGCAAAATGCGGCAACAATGAACAAGGATGCGTTAGAGAAGCTGATTATTGAGGCGATTCGACCGATTACCTTCAGTAATGGTCGTAATTACTTCTTTATACGCTCCATGTCCGGTATCACCAAACTCTGGCCCCCCGACCCTGAGCAAGAGGGAAAGAGTATTTATAATAACAGCAATGAAAATAGATTACAGGTCTTTAATAGCATGTTTGCCACTGTCCGCCATCATGGCAGTGGATTCAATGAATATCTCTGGCCCAAGCCGGGAGAGGATAAAAATAAACTTTATCAGAAAATAGCCTACATAAAAAAATTTGAGCCCTTTGATTGGTATATCGGATCAGGCGATTATCTGGTCGAGGTTGAACGTGATGCCCAGCAGCATGTTACAAATATAATTAACCAGCACGCCAGTCGGACAGATAACGAGTACATGTTCATTCTGGATCTCCGCAGCATGAAAGGCGGCAAAAAATTTGCCACCATGTTGGTAAATCCCAATCAGCCGGACCCGTTAAATAATCTCCTCAGTGAAGAGTACCAGGATACCCAAGGAGAAAAATTTCGGGAAAAATTCCTCAACGGTCTCAAGGAACATGGCGAAGTCTTTGTCAAATATCGCGATCAAAAACCGGGGACTGATGAAGTTCGCCCCAAGATGTCCTATTTTAAACTCTACCCAAAATGGAGCTGGATCATTGCCAGAGGCTTTTATTTTGATGACCTAAATGCCCAAATAGATCGACTCCAGGAGCAGCATGAAAAGCTTTTTTACGAAAAAATAAAGATCTCTCTTGCTATTTTATGTTTCATCCTCCTCAGTGCCCTTTGTATCTCCCTGCTTTTTTCACATAAAGTCCGAACCCTTTTTCTCTCCTATCGTCAGCGGCTGGAAAAATCGAACCGGGAATTGACCAAGGCTATGGACAAGGCCCATGCTGCCACCATTGCCAAGTCTGAGTTTTTGGCCAACATGAGCCATGAAATCAGAACACCGATGAACGGTATTATCAATCTCTCTGAATTATCCCTGGAAACAGAACTGACGGATAAGCAGTCTGATTACATGAAAAAGATCCTTTTATCCTCCAAGAATCTTTTAGAGATAATCAACGACATCCTGGACTTTTCAAAGATTGAAGCCGGAATGCTCGCGATCGAGAAGGTTTATTTTGATCTCCCCGGTCTGTTTGATAAACTCATGCTGATGTTTACTGAACAGAGCCAGCGCAAGAATTTACAGCTTACCCTTAATTTACCCTCGGATCTGCCGGGAAACGTAATCGGCGATCCTATGCGCCTGTATCAGGTGTTATCCAACCTTATCGGCAATGCTATTAAATTTACTGAGCAGGGCAAGATTATTGTGAACGCCGAGGTGGTGCAACGTAAATTGGAACGTGCGGTTGTCCAGTTCACCGTGAGCGATACCGGTATCGGCATTGCCCAGGAAAAAATTGCCCTGCTTTTTGAATCCTTTACCCAGGCGGATAATTCCACGGCAAGAAAATACGGAGGGACCGGCCTGGGACTGACTATCTGCAAACGACTTGTCTCCCTGATGGGCGGCAAGCTGTCCGTGGAAAGCGAGGTGGGACGGGGAAGTAATTTTTCTTTCTCGCTGAGTTTCGCGCTCAATGGCATGGAAAAAGAAAACGAGAATTCCAGCGGCACAGGCGAAACCGCTGCGGCAATGGCTGCTATTCGTTATGCTCGTATTTTGCTGGTCGAGGATAATATTATCAACCAGCAGGTGGCTCAAGAGATCCTTGCCAAGGCAAATCTGCATGTTGAAACAGTGAATAACGGAAAAGAAGCTGTTGAGGCCGTGTCTGCCAGAGATTTTGATGCTGTACTTATGGATATTCAGATGCCGGTTATGGATGGTTATGAGGCAACAAAGGCGATCCGCCAGGATTTGGGAAAGA
>JBATKL010000725.1:0-1766 GCA_049669385.1 Candidatus Electrothrix sp.
TCTCGTTGAAATACTGGGTAAAGATTCTCCGCATATTCAGATTGGGCAGTTGCAGATAATAGGAGTCCTTCAAGGTCAGCATGCCCAGATAAAAAAAGGAGATTGGGAAAAATCCCTTGTCAAAGAACTGGTGCATGTTGAATTTTTCTTCCAGCATAACATCGTCATAGCGGATGGTATTATGGATGGTCAGGCGGTCAACAAATTCTTCCGTGAACTGAGGATTGGAGGCCGTCAGCCGCCGGACCCAGTGCAGATCGGTTTTAAGATTCAAATCGGTCAAGCGTTTCGGAATGGTTTTATGACGTTGGAGCCAGTCGAGGAAATACATGACCAAGGTGGAATTGTATAAGCTTTTTCCGTCCGGCGTAACCAGATGATACCCGTTGTATTGATTTTTCATCACTGCGCCGACATCCCGGCGGGTAGCGGGATTGATGTCGTAGTCCTGATAAACAGCATCAATGAGCTGATCTGTTTCCTTCTGGGTAAATCCGAGCATATTTTCAAACTCAGGGTCCAAAGTGATAAACTTGGCCACGTTGAAACCCGAGGCCATATCGTCAATGGCAATGGGCAGCACCCCGGTGATGAACACGTTGTGGATCGCACCTGTTTCTCGACCCTGCTTCAGGGTTTTGAAAAAAGTTTTGAGGAAGCCGTCATCCGCTGTGAGCTGACGATAGAGCCGCTCCTTATTGGTGACCACCAGTTGGTTGGCAAAATTGTCGTATTCATCAATGATCAGATAGACAGGCGGCAGTCGCTTTTTCTGTAAATAACGCAAGAGTTTATCCAGATTGCCGGGGACTGAAGCGCCCATGTCGATTTCCGGCATATCATAAAGGATGTCCGCATATTCATCCCGTAGATAATAAAGCGCAGCATTACAGTGTGTCTTGAAATTCTCTTCAATTTTTTCTATGCCTGAGCCCAGCTCAATCACGGAAAAGTTCAGTGAAACAACAATGAATTTATTTTGCGTGCCGGTCGGATTTCGACCTATCCAAGTATGCCCGAAAAGCTCTTCAAACTGATCAGCATAGTTGAGGTCGTAATAATAACGGAGGATGGAGCAGAATAGGGATTTTCCGAAACGCCTCGGGCGCAGGAAAACAGGATTGGTAACGGTTTCCAGTTTTTCCAGATATTCGGTTTTGTCGACAAAATAACCGTTTTTGCGTACGATTGCCGCATAGTTCGCCTCGCTGTATAATACCCGCTTTTTCATAATCGGCTCTCCGTTTATCCGTTTTTCACCTTGAACACCCGAAACCTCTGATTGCCGATACAGTAAATCACATACAGAGAAATTTGCGCCTCTGGGTATTCCTGTCGCACGCCCTCGGCATAGCCCTTGATCTGCTCTGTATCTTCCTCTTGCAGCTGAAAATCCTGAATTCCGGTTTTGAATTTTCTGAATTCGGTATTGGAGAAATACTTGAATTCGATAACCCAGCGCAGATCGGCGTAGATTTCATTGTACTTACCCACAAATTCCAGGTCGCTTCGGCCCTGAGGATAGGAACGTTCCACATGCCAGGTGAACCAGCGGGACAGATAGCGGCTGCATAGTTCGTAAAAAGTGGTGCGGTAAAAGTTCTCGTTGACCTGCTGAAAGATCGCCTCGGGCAGCTGAGATACATACTCCCGCCAATAGCCCGCAAACAGAGGTTCGAGTTCCGGGCTGTTAGAAAACGCCTGCATATACTCGGTATGGCGGGTGGAGACGTCGATTCGGTGAATCTCGTTGAAATACTGGGTAA
>JBATKL010000726.1:0-1749 GCA_049669385.1 Candidatus Electrothrix sp.
AACCAATGTCCTGCACCTGAACACCCTGGATTTCAACCGCTGGAATGACAAGACCGAAAAAGACAGAAAGTGGATAACAACCTACGGCACAGGCTTTGGACGGCTGGAAGACCTGCGGGCGGATAAAAAGGAGAACAAGCAGTTTCTCTTTGATCTGCTCATGGCAAATCCGCCTTTTGCCGGAGATATCAAGGAAACCCGGATTCTGCATCAGTATGAATTGGGGTTCAAATCCAACGGCAAGGCACAGAACAAAGTCGGGCGGGATATCCTGTTTATTGAACGGAACCTAGACTTTCTCAAGCCGGGCGGACGCATGGCTATTGTCCTGCCTCAAGGGCGGTTCAATAATACCAGCGATAAATATATTCGGGAATTCATCGCCGAACAGGCCCGCATTCTGGCCGTGGTCGGGCTGCACGGCAACAGCTTTAAACCGCATACCGGCACCAAAACCAGCGTACTCTTTGTCCAGAAATGGAATGATGACCCGGAGGCCGGGCCGCTCTGCCCCAAAGTTGACGATTACCCTATCTTTTTTGCCGTGTCCGAAAAATGCGGCAAGGATAATTCAGGGGATTATGTGTACCTCAAGAACGAGGACGGCAAAGAAAAGCTGGACAGGCAGGGACATCTGGTTGTTGACCATGATTTGCACAGTCATGACGGGGAGCTGCCGGACGGGATTGCAGAGGCGTTTATTGCGTGGGCAAAGGAAGAAGGCTTGAGCTTCTGGAGTTAGGTTATGGATACTTCCGATATTATCATTTATAAAACCACGGACGGGCAAATATCAGTAGCACTTTATGCCCGTGACGGCAACGTGTGGCTCAATCAAAAACAGCTTGCTGAACTTTTTGCCACCTCTAAGTCTAATATCAGTGAACATATATCTAACATTCTGAAAGAAAAAGAATTAAGCGAAAATTCAGTTGTTCGGGATTTCCTGACAACTGCCGCAGACGGCAAGCAGTACAACGTCCGGTATTACGGTCTTCCCATGATATTGGCGGTCGGTTTTCGGGTACGCGGAATTCGCGGAACACAGTTTCGCCAATGGGCAAACCGTCATCTGCATGAATATATGGTCAAGGGCTTTTTGATAGACGATGAGCGGTTGAAAAACCCGGACGGTCGCCCGGATTATTTTGATGAGATGCTGGAGCGCATTCGGGATATCCGCGCTTCAGAAAAACGTTTTTATCAAAAAGTTCGTGACCTTTTCGCACTCAGCAGCGATTACGACAGCAGCGACAAAACCACACAGATGTTTTTTGCCGAAGTACAGAACAAACTGTTGTTTGCCGTGACCGAGCAGACAGCGGCGGAAATTATCGTCAACCGCGCCAGTGCGGAAAAGAACAATATGGGCCTAACCAACTGGAAAGGATCGGTTGTTCGTAAGCAGGATATTTACATTGCAAAGAACTATCTTGATGCCGATGAAATCGACACTCTGAACCGTCTGGTTGTTATCTTTCTGGAAACAGCGGAGTTACGGGCAAAAAGGCGAACTGATACGAGTATGGATTTCTGGCGGAAAAACGTTGATCAGATTATTCAGTCCAACGACTTTGCTTTGCTGGACAATAAAGGCGGCATCAGCAAGAAGCGGATGGAAAGTATTACCTTAGCGGAATACGACCAATTTGATGAAAGGCGGAAATTCTATGAGGCGGAGATTGCCGACCGGCAGGATGAAGAGGAGTTGCGGCGATTGGAAAGTAGGGTTAAAGGTCGGAAGAGGGA
>JBATKL010000727.1:0-6260 GCA_049669385.1 Candidatus Electrothrix sp.
AGTGGCCTGCATTGGCGGTGTTTATTTTCTCCATATAGGATTGGCTGCTGGCGTAGGATTGTTTTATGCTGGTGCAGCTGTTGGATTGACCAATACATTTTTCCCTTTGATAAAAGATAATAAAGGAGAGCATGCTGAACCTGTCCATCGTATTGTATTGAAGACACTGATGCCGAAATGAACAGCGAAGCGCCTGCCTCTCCGTAGTCAGGTATTAAGTGGGTGTGCATAAAAAATTTAACATTTTACAGTAGGAACTCCCTGCAATTTTCATATTTTGTTGTCCCGGCCCTCCGGGCCGAGATAGGTGTTATATGTTATTTGAATTCGGTATTCTCAGCGGCGTAGCATATGCAGTGAAAGCAGCCACGCGGAAAAAAAAAGATGGGGTGGGAATTGTAACAGACTCCATTTACGGGAAAATAAAAAATAAAGTCCGTCAATTTGATGCTGATCCTCTGGTTGATTCTCTATTTCCGCAGCAACACAGCGACAAAGGTAATTCGTCGTCGCAAAGAGAAAAAGAAGATCCAGAGAGTACATCCGATGCACATTCTTTTGCAGAAAAAGATGCGAATCGTGACATGGTCATTTCTACTGCTGCAATGGGAACCGCTCTTGTCAGCAGAATGGTGGCACCGCCGCTGGTTTTGCTCAGCTTTCCGGGATGGATATATGTGTCCATGCCAGCGTTCATTCAAGCCTATGACAAGGTTCGTCGAAAAGAAGTTGATATAAGTACGATTTATACTGTCACAGCTGTTGGTTGCTTCACCGGAGGCTATTATATTTCCGGCACGATGGCGGCTTTTTTTTACGTGTTGAGCAAAAAGTTATTAATCAAAATTACTGACGATTCGAAACACAGCCTGATCGATGTTTTTAATCAGCAGCCGCGTTATGTTTATGTCTCGGTCGGTGACGGCATTGAAGAACGTCGTCCGTTTGACACCCTGCGTTGCGGCGACACCGTTGTTATTCATGCAGGTAATCCGGTCCCTGCTGACGGAACAGTGGTTGAGGGAACGGCAAGTGTGGATCAGCACATTCTCACCGGTGAATCACAGCCTGTGGAAAAAGAAAAGGGCGATAAGGTCTTTGCCGCAACAGTCGTGTTAGCAGGAAAACTATATATCCATGTCGAAAAAGCGGGGCAGGAGACGAGCGCGGCACAGATCGGCAAGATTCTCGAAGAAGTGACGAAAACCAAAACGGCATGGCAGATTCGTGCAGAAGATTTTACCCAGAAAACAGTTATGCCCACCTTGGCCGCTGGGGCTCTGATGCTGCCCATAGGCGGGCCTATGGCGGCTGTTGCCTTAGTTAACAGTCATTTTGGATATCGCCTTTCTATTGTGTCCTCTATCAGCGTCTTGACCTATATGCATCTTATTGCTCGACAGGGTGTGTTGATAAAAAACGGGCAGGCATTGGATCAACTCCACAAGGTAGACACTGTCGTCTTTGACAAAACAGGCACCTTGACCTCCTCCGTTCCGCATGTTTGTAAGATACACAGTGCTGGAGAGTACAGTGATGACCAGGTGCTCGCCTATGCGGCTGCCGCTGAAGGGAAAAATGCGCATCCCAGTGCCCAGGCTATTGTCGCTGCTGCGGAAAAACAGAACGTGGAGCTTCCACCTCTGGATGAGGATAGTGGTGAAGCATACCAAATAGGCTATGGCATTCAGGTGAAAATTGGTAAAAAAATTATTCGCCTCGGCAGTCGTCGTTTTATGGATAAGGAGCACATCCGCATAGACAGCAAGCTTCTTGAAGCTGAAGACGCTGCCTATGAGTGCGGGCACTCTCTGGTCATGCTTGCAGAAGGAGACGCTGTTATCGGAGCCCTGGAGTTTGCGCCGACCTTGCGTCCGCAGACACTCCGGGTCATTCGAAGGTTACAGAATCAGCATAATAAAAATATATGCATTCTTTCTGGGGATCACGATCTTCCGACAAAAAGTCTGGCTCGTCAGCTTGGTATCAAGAAATATTTTGCCGATGTTCTGCCGCAGGACAAAGCTGAAGTTGTCAAGCAGCTCCAGGCAGAGGGAAAAACGGTCTGTTTTGTCGGCGACGGGATCAATGATTCTATAGCACTCAAACAGGCAGATGTTTCCGTCTCATTACGAGGAGCCTCCAGTATTGCTATTGATACGGCGGATATTATTCTGATGAATGAAGATTTGGCCCAGTTGTCCTACCTGTTCACCGTGATCGAAGACTATGAAAAAAAGATGAGAACCAACACCGCGACGTTGTTGAGCCCGAGTGTAGCAGCTGCCGCAGGTGTGTTGTTTTTTCATTTTAATGTGGTTGATACGTTGCTGTTAAAACAGATCGGATTAACAGTCAGTCTGTTCAATACAGCACGTCCTTTGATAAAAAAGCGTGATTCCTCGGAATCATTAAATTTCCCCCTTGCTAAAGCAAGAGCATGAACAACAAAATACGTCCAGTTCTTATGGTTCCTCTGCGCCGTTGCGGCAGTCATGCTCTACGCTTGCGTTTAAATATCAGTCCTGAATTCTATGCACCGTATCCGGTACACATTGTTGATTTTATAGATCTTGTTCCGCTTTATGGGAATTTGGAAGACCCGTCGCGATATTTCCAGCTTGTTGTTGATCTTGTTGGTCTGCAAAATGCGACGATGGTAAAATGGAAGCAAGTTGTGCTTGACCCTGTTCTTCTTTTTAAAAAGATACAACAACGTCCTCCCTGTATTCATACTGTTCTGTGGGAGATGTTAGATACTGCCGCTCGGCAACGACAGGCACGGGTTGTGATGGATAAATCTTTAGACAGTGTTTTTTATGCTGAAGAATTAATACGGCTTAATAGCAACATGCTTTTTTTAAATGTTGTTCGAGATCCGCGTGCGCAAATAAGCAGCATGAATAAAGCTATAATCTATGATTTCGATACACTGCTTAATACGCAACGATGGGTGAAAGCCTACAAAAAAGCGAGGGAAATTGAGCAGAAATATCCTGAACGCACGCTTACTATCCGTTTTGAAGATTTTGTCGTCCATCAGGAAAAGGTGTTACGTCGAATTTGTGATTTTGTCGGCATCAGTTTTATCCCGGATATGATCAAGATCAGTCAATCAAAAGAAGCCACTGAAATATCTCGGTTATCAAATTTATGGAAAAATAACGGGTTCGACCCTATTGTTTCCAATATCAACAAATTTACCGAGAGATTGAGCTATGACGATATCATGCTTATTGAGACATTGGCCGGTGAATTGATGGATTATTACGGCTATGAACGGATGACGAGCGGGGGCGTCCAAGTAACACCGGAGTTGTATGAACAGGCAACAGAAGAGAGTATATTGAATAAGCAACAAGCTTGGACAACATTAGCGCAGCAAAATCATTTCGATTATACATTACGTCGTTTTAGAGCAGACTACTTGGCAATGGTACGGCGACGCTTAGAGTCAGCTCAAGTTATAGATACGGTACATTCGCAATTTCAAAAGAACACATTGGTAGTCTCGTAAAAAATGCGCTTTTTGCGAATGCAACGCAGAGGGGCCTTGAGGAATGAGAGAAAGGGCGAAAGAGGATATATCTATGCACATAAACATATTGCACACGTTAAAGCAATACAATGAATGACCTGTATGCTCTGCTCGGTGTTGTCGAGGACGCCAGCCCCGAGGAGATTAAAAAGAAATTTCGTTTGTTGGCAAAACAATATCATCCAGACATAGCCGAAGGAAGTGAGGAACAGTTCCGAAAAATCACCCACGCCTATAAAATCTTATCAAGCAGAGAAGCTCGTAATGACTATGATAAGACCCTGAAGAATTATCGTTCTCAATCCAGCAACTTTGCTGAATATCAGCGTGATAAATATACGATTGAAGGGAAACACCTCAAAAAATTGATACAGGAAATTATAAAATATGGTCATTTTTCTCGTATAACTCTTAAATACAACGATAAAAAACTTTTTTCGTTATCGTATCCTATGGCTGCTGCCTTCAGTGTTGTTGGTCTTGTTAAAGCCCCGCTCGCTTTTTTATTTCTGCAATTAGTTCCTTAGTCTCAAATTTCGTGTTTTTTATGGCAGAAAAAGTTTACACCCCTTGCTCTGCAAAGCTCGGGATGACAACCAATTCTTTAAGTTTAAGTCCCGTCAGGATGATACGTTGTCCAAGTTTAGTAAGGTAATACTTGTAGGTATGAGCAACTTTTTTGATCAACCCGTGAACATGAAGTCGTTTCAGTATTCGGGATATTTGACCTGAGTTTTTATCTGTCAAATACCGGCGAAGATTTTTGTTTTGAAATCCGCTGATGTTGAATTCGCCTCTGGAAATTGTTTCGAACAGTTCTTGATCATCGTCGGAGAAGAAGTTGAAGCCTTTATAGGAACGTTCGTTTACGATAATCCTGTTGGAGAGCCTGTTTACTTTCTTCACTTCCGCAGTCATGTCGTCGATTGCTGAAATAAACTGCAGATAACGTTGATTCGCCGCTGATAATACCTCCTGAAGAGCTGTCAAGCTGTAGATCCCTTTTTTCATAGGAGCGAATTTCTTTGAATTTGTGCCGTCACGATGTTCTACCGTTCGGTAGTGTTTAAAAAAGGAAACATCATTAACCGTAGTCTCGATACGGAGTACTGAACCGAATTTATCATACATTTTAATCGATACTGGCCCCATCGAATGTTTTATTCTGGTGCCTTCAATTCTGGTGTTGAAATTATTGCCCATTTCACCCTGGTAGTTAAAATGCACTTTTTTACCGAGGAATGTCGCAATATTATCCGGTTTTATGGCATGAATCGCCGTTGTTACCAGCTGATTGTATACGGGCTGCAAATCCTGCTGTCGCTTGAAGACTATGTCCGTGGCATATTCCGCCTGCATAATGCTCCAATGGTAGCTTCTGTCAAATTTCTTTATAACGGGGCAGAATTGATTGGCGAACAGGTCGAGTTTTTCGTGAATTTCGTCTACGGTGAATTGATTGTATATTTCTTGAACATGTTCAAAGGAAGAAAAATACGTAAACATATTATCGATTTGAGAAAATCCGATTGACTGACTGTTAAGCATTGAGGCCAACTGATTATGACCGTTAAAATAAATTTGTAAACGAAAGGGACACCATGTCGGAACCCGGACGTAACACAGGCCGAGGAGCTCATCGATCAGGTAAAAGTAATAATGCAGGCATTTTCCCGGCGTATATTTTAAAAATGTTTTATGAGTATTTTTGTCATGCCACGGCCTGTAGGATGAACAAGGTTCCATTGCAGAAAAGATATGAACGATTCCGAAGTGATCGCCACGTTTTTCGATAATCTCGTGTATTCGCTGTTCTTTGCGGAAGTTATTTTTTCGAATGAAATCAATTTGTAAATTATTCTTTTCCGCAATTTGTTCAGCGTTGAAGCGAAGTTCATTACGAAGAGAGTCTGCAAACTTCGGATAATCAAAGATGCGAATATTATTGGCGTACAGATAACTTGTCATCCCTTCGGCATAACATAAACCCGGCAGAGTCCCTTGGATGACGACTCGGTCATAACAGGAATATACTCCTTGGATCTGGTCGGCGTATCGTTCAGTCAGCAACATGATAATTCCTCAAGGTTAAAAGTTTGCCCTTGAGGTAAAGATAATCATGGTAAAAGAGTTTGGCACCCTTTTGGTTCCGGCTTTGCCGGGTTAGGTTAAGATGATGAGCAAAATTAAAATTATATTGGTTGAAGATGATGAAGAGCAAAGAGGAATCTTTCGTGATTCAGTTGAGGTTTATGAAGAGCAATATAGTTGCGAAATTGAAGTATCTTATGCGGAATCCTTAGAACAGGCGAATCAGCAAATTGACCTATCATTTGATGGAGCAATTATTGATCTGCAACTGAAGGATGAAGAAGAAGGGGGGAATCGATTTGCCGAGAATATAATTAAGAAATTCCCAAGAATCCCAATTATATTTGTCACTGGTTTTCCAGAGTTAGTGGATGAAGACAATCCATTGATCATTAAAACGCGGGCAAGAGCAGACGGAACGTATGCTGAAGACCTGAAGCGGCTCTGGGGAATTTATAATACCGGACTTACAAGAATATTAGGTGGCAGAGGGGAAATAGAACAAATTCTTGATAATGTTTTTAGAAGCAACTTGTTACCGAATCTTGAATCGTGTGTAATCTATGGAGAAAAGGACTCATCAAGAACTTAGAAAGCATTACTTCGTTTTACTTTGAACCATCTTGTACAG
>JBATKL010000728.1:0-7520 GCA_049669385.1 Candidatus Electrothrix sp.
CCAGGCCCACAGGAGGCTATTACCATTGGAAAGCAGCCCGTTTGGGAGGGAACCATATTATCGTTATACCGAAGTACAGCAATAAGGTCCCTGTCGGCGGCAGAGTACGCGTGAGATTGAAAAAAAAACTTCTTCAGGAAGGAAGTAGGATGTATTCCGGGTGGACGATTGGAAAACAGGGGGAATTCAGCTGGAGGATTCGGTCCAGCAAGCGGAATCATAAATGCCTTCGCATAACAGGACATTCCAGCTGAATATACGTCCGTGGGGCACCAGGAGGCAAGATGGTACAAACCCGTTGCAAATCAATAACTTTCGGGTCGGAAATATTCTTTTATATCTTGCCCCATGTCATAACCGGAGGCTTTTGTTTGCCCGACCAATGACAGAGAAATGTGCGGAAACGGATGACTTTTCCTTTTTTAACATCAAAAACATGTACCCATCGATTTTCAAAAAATATTGCTGCTTAAATGAAAGCGCCCTCTGATTCCGTGTCTGAGATATGACGCCTTAGAGAATGAATGAGGGGGAGTGGAGTGATAAAAGATGACATTTGATTTTTTCAAAAGGCATGATGTAGGCACTGCGGCCTTCAACCGTTTGTTAAATCAGGTCATATCAAGAGGAGGTGGTGGTCGAAAAAAAAGGACTACTCTGTTACTGTTACATCCTCTTCTTCTTGTTGAACATCCGTCTCTCCATCAGGGAGCGGGGTCTTTCGTTCCAATTTACGCAACCTTTTTTCTTCTTTCTTTTTTTTCTTTGCCAATTCTTTTTTGCGCTTATCAAATGAATAATAATTTTTTGCCAAGATACTCTCCTGAATGTGATTCGAGAAGGCCCTCTACCACTGAGATACTATTAAAACAATCTCTTGTCTTGCAACGTACTCCGCACTTCAGTCACGAAAACAAGAGACATCTCCCTTTACTCGGAGAAAAACGGTCCCTTTGTACAAAAAAGCTATCTTGTTCAAAGGGGTGTTCTGCGAACGTGTCTTCTCTTGCTATGGACAAGGGGCAATCCCAGGATGGGACTTACAGGGCAACAACATTATCTGCTGCCGGTCCTTTGGGACCATCAACGATATCAAAGCTGACCCGTTGCCCTTCCTGCAGGCTTTTGAAACCCTGAGCTTGAATAGCTGAGTGATGAACAAAAACGTCCTTACCGCCATCCTGCTCAATAAAACCGAAACCCTTAGAATCATTAAACCACTTTACTGTACCTTCTGCCATTTTCCATACTCCTGTATAGCTTGATTTCTTTACGAAACCTTAATGTAAATACGGATTACAACCTTTGTAATCCGTTGTGCGGACCGACGATACGGCCTGCGGGGTTCTTTTGTATATTTTCCCGGATGTTATCTTTTCATTCTCGCTAAAAAATGAAATCCGCTGTTTTTTGAATAATATCGGTTTTGCAGGAAGGGCTATGAACGACGATATTTTTTCTTTTTCATCGGTTTGGACTCGTTACAGACAAGACTCCGATGCTTATAGATCGTTCCGTTCAGATTTTCCATTGCCTTATGTCCTTCGCTTCTGTTGGACATTTCCACAAAGGCAAAGCCTTTAGACTGGCCTGTAAACTGATCTTTAACGAGATTTGTGCTGACAACACTTCCGTACTCACCGAACAACTCGGTTAATTCATTTTCAGTAATATTATAGGGAAGGCTGCCGACAAAAAGTTTCATACTGCTTCTCCTGATAAGATGATCTCGTCAAAAACAACCTGAGTATATGTAAAGAAGGCTGCGAGAGAGGACAAGTGCGCATCATACGATACTTACGAAGGCCATCTAACGATATATAGTAAAAGCAGAAACTTTAAAGGCACCAAGAAGGGGCTAGGTTCACCGCGACAACGGTGACGAAAAGAAAATGCTAAAAATTATCAATTTATAATTAAATAGCATAATACTCTTGTTGTTATTAATTGCAACAAATAAATTGAGAAGATGAAATTCTATGCATGTTCTTCCCCCTCTCCTTTCTTTCAGTCCGCGCCTAAAGCGTTCTTCAACGGAATAACCCGAGTTCTGATAACCCCTTCAACCGCCTCGATTTCCTTACAGACCTCCGGCGATACAGCCGTCGCCGTATCAATGATGTTATACCCCATAGTACCGTTACTCTTATTGGTATAACTCATGATATTGATACCGTGCTGACCAAGGATATTACTCATCAGCCCGATCATTCCCGGCGTATCTTTATTAATCACGATCAGGCGGGTATGAACCCAGACTGTGGGAATACTCTCCACGTTGGGAAAATTCACACTATGAGTAATATTGCCGTATTCCAGATATCCTTTCAGCTCCTTCACGGCCATACAGGCACAGTTTTCTTCCGACTCCGCCGTCGACGCACCTAAATGCGGAGTCAAGAGAATCTTCTCATGGCCGATCAGCTTTGGAGAGGGAAAATCAGAAATATGACCGGCAATTCTGCCGCTATCAAGGGCTGCTAGTACCGCATCCTCATCTACCACCGGGCCGCGCGCATAGTTAAAAAGCAGGGCGTCCTCTTTCATAAAATCGATGAATTCTTGATTCACCAAACCCCTCGTGTTGTTATTCAAGGGAACATGCAGAGAAACAAAATCCGCCTGAGACAACAAATCGCGACGCGCCTTGGCCAATTCCACCTCCGGCAGCAGATCATGAATATTATCCATCACCGGATAGGGGTCATAACCGATCACCCGCATGTTATGGTGGATGCCCATATTGGCAACCCGCACCCCGATCTGCCCAAGCCCTATCACACCCAGAGTCTTGCCGGACATTTCCAATCCTTTAAAGCCTTTTTTCCGGGCCTCTACCTCAGCATTGAGTTTTTCTTCATCATCGCCTTCCAGTCCAGCGCAAAAAGACATGCCCAATTGCACATTGCGCAGAGAAATGCCCAGCATGGTAAAAAGCAGTTCAACAACGGCATTGGCATTCGCACCAGGTGTATTAAATACGCATATTCCGCGCTCTGAGGCCTCGTCCACCGGGATATTATTCACCCCAGCTCCGGCCCTAGCAATGGCGGCTAGATTCGGGAATGCATTTAGATCAACCGGAGAACTGCGCAGCACAAGTCCTAAGGCCTCTTTCGGATCAGCATCCAGTTTATACTTTTCACCAAAAAGATCCAGTCCTTCTAAAGCAACAGCATTGAGTACGGCAATGGGGCAGGTGATCATCATTTTCTTTTGTTCTCCTGTTTGTTCTTATTTTTGAATCCGATCCGGCCAGGAAAACTTCCAGGTTTTCCCGTGTTGTTGCAAAAAGAAGCATTTTACTGATATAATTAGCTCTTCTTTTAAAAGGAAGAGGCTGGTATGTTCCTCTTGCAAAAAAATATATTTGATTGTCATTTTTTTCTGTGATAGTCGTTTAGAGAGTCCAACTACGTTAATAATGAATTTCAAAAGCGGATAAGAAAAAGAATACCTTTGCGCACTTCTTCAGTTTTTTTGGGGTAAAAGACTGAAGATCTCAGCTCAGGAATTAAGCACAGTTCACGGATAGGGTAAAGTGAGCTATTTCACAGTCTAAAATACTACCATAGAATTATCCTGTCAGCAATCTCCCGTTCCGAGCAGCTGGTCAGTGCTGTTGAGAACACATTATGAAAACAGAATTCCTCATCACTCAATCAGTCCGCGAGTTATCAAATCGAAAAATCAGCCAGAATACCCCGCTGATTTTTTTGAAATAAGGAGTAAAAAATGTACGATATACTGGTCGTTGATGATGATCTGTTCGCACTCGCTCTGCTTGAAGAGCAACTGAAGAGTTACGGCGATTTCTTTACCCCTGTCTATGCCAGCAACGGAAAAGAGGCTGTTGAGATATTGAGCCAGGTGGAAATCTCCCTGCTCGTGACAGACCTCATCATGCCTGGAGAAATAAACGGCTGGCACCTTATTGAATATATAGAAAATTTCCACCCAAATATTCCTGTTATTGTTATTACAGGGTGCAAAGACGAAGAAAAAGTTACTGAGTTGGAAGGCAGGGTCCGAGAGATTTTATTGAAACCGATCCGTGTGAAGCAATTGGTTAAAATCGTTACCAGCATCCTTAATGAAAATATTGCCAGCGGAAATCTGAAAGGCGTTTCGGTGGGATCTTTTTTACAGCTGTTGGAAATGGACGAAAAAACCTGCCTGCTTGAAGTCGGAACATCACCAAAAAACAAAGGCCTGCTGTACATTCATCAAGGTAAGCTCTATGATGCTGAATACGGCGACCTGCAAGAATACGAGGCGGCTTGTCGCCTGATCGCTATGGACAATGTCAGCTTTAAAATCAAAGCATTACCCAAATTGGAAATTCGGCGAAGAATCAAAGGGGAACTGATGTCCATTATTATGGACGCCATGAAAATGAAAGATGAGGTCAAGCAGGGAGAAACCTTGGAACTCCCTCCTCGGACGGGTGAAGGAGAAAAGCCCAGCAGAGCCTTTGAGGCGGACTGGCATCAGGCAATCAAGGATGAAGAAGCGGGAAAGGAGGAACAGGAACCGGTCGCAGATTCGGTAGCAAATTCGAAAGATAACCTGGTCGTTGAACCGGTAACAGTCTCTACGACTACTCCTGTGACTCCTGTGATTCCTGTGCCTCCTGTTGCTCATACTCAAGCACCGGCTGCTGAAAAAAACAATGTCCCGCTGGCCTTCTGTTCAACAAAAAGCTGTACCACCAGCCTGGAATCAATTTTGGAAAGGCTTCGAGGAATAAAAGGCTATAGGGGATCCGGCATAATGAATTTCACCGGAGAGACCATTGCTGCGGACAGCCTTGACTCCAGCCTTGACCTTGCAAGTGCTGGCGCAGTTTTTAACGATGTGTTCCGCTCCGCCCAAGAGACTGCTGAGATCTCAGGACTCCATGTCTGTCATGAGCTGACCCTGAAGACACGAGATTGCATTATTATCCTCTGCTCATCCGGGGTTGAATCTGCTGTCCCTTTTCACCTCATTGCCGTTCTGGACAAAGACGGTAATCAGGCCTTGACCAAAATGCAACTCGCAAAAATCATTCCGCTTGCTGCTCAGGAACTGAACTGATCCCAGCTTCAGTTCCCTGAGCCAACTTTCGCGGCAAGCAGGAGAGGGGTTCTACGCCTCTGACCCTTCTTCCGCCAAAGCAGCCTTGCGGCTCAAGCGGATGCGCCCGCGCCCGTCAACGTCAACAACCTTGACCTTGACCCGTTCGCCTTCCTGCAAGACATCAGTTACCTTGTTGACTCGTTCCGCAGCCAGCTCGGAGATATGAACCATTCCGTCCGTACCGGGCAGAATTTCAACAAAGGCACCAAAATCCTTAATGGTCTTCACAAGACCGTTATAGATTTTGCCGATCTCGGGCATAGCAGTCATGCCTTCAATATGAGCCACCAGAGCCTCAGCAGATTCTGTGCTCTTGGAGAAGATCTTAATAGTTCCGTCATCATCGACATCAATCTTGGAATCAAACTCCGCTGTCATCTCCCGGATCACTTTACCGCCCGGGCCGATGATATCACGAATCTTATCCTGATTGATCTTTATGGTGACGTACTTAGGTGCATGCTCAGCAACATTCTCTCGCGGAATGCCGAGAGCCTCTTCCATCTTGCCCAGAATATGGAGACGTCCCTCTTTAGCCTGTGCCAAAGCACTGGACATAATCTCCCGATCAACCCCATCAATCTTGATATCCATCTGGAGCGAGGAAATACCCGTAGCCGTGCCCACGACCTTGAAGTCCATGTCACCGAGATGATCCTCATCACCGAGAATATCAGTGAGAACAACCACCTTGTCGCCTTCCTTGATCAAACCCATTGCAACACCGGAGACCGGGGCCTTGATGGGCACACCAGCATCCATCAGGGCAAGACTTGCACCGCAGACCGTGGCCATAGAGGAAGAACCGTTGGATTCCAGGATCTCGGAAACCACGCGCATGGTATACGGAAAATCAGCCGCGTCAGGCAACACCGTTTCAATACCGCGTCGAGCAAGGGTACCGTGCCCGATATCACGACGGCTGGGACCGCGCATGAAGCGAGCCTCGCCCACGCAAAAAGGAGGAAAGTTGTAATGCATCATAAAACGACGGTAGGTATCGCCTTTCAGGCTCTCTACATGCAGTTCATCACGCTCAGATCCCAAGGTGCCGACAACCAGAGCCTGTGTCTCACCTCGGGTGAACAGCGCTGAACCATGCGCCTTGGGCAGAACCCCGACTTCACACTCAATGGGGCGGACCTGATCAAAGCTACGGCCATCTAAGCGCAGCCCTTTATTGACAATCCGGTCGCGCATAATATTTTTCTTATATGCGCCCAGCACATCGAAAACTTCCCTTTCGCTCTCGTACAGCTCCTCATCAATGGCAGCAAGGACCTCGTCTTTCAGGCTGTCATAGCGGGCACTGCGTTCAATCTTACCAGCAATTGTAACAAGCTCATCCATTCCGGCAGCAGCGACTTCCGCAACCTTTGCCTTCAAGGGCTCATTAACCTGAGGAGCAACAACTTCTCGTTTTTTCTTGCCGATCTCTTCCTGCAAAGCCTTCTGCATGGCAATGAGCGGCTGAATCTCTTGATGGGCAAAAAAGATCGCCTCAAGAACAACCTCTTCACTCAGCTCACCGGTACGACCTTCCACCATGACCACAGCGCTCTCGGTTCCGGCAACTATCAAGTTCATGGAGGATTTTTCCAGCTGGCTCGCCGTAGGATTCAGGATATACTCATCATTAATATAGCCGACTCTGGCCGCAGCCATAGGGCCTGCCCAAGGTACATCGGAAATGGAAAGTGCTGCTGAAGCACCGTTCATGGCCAAAATATCCGGGTCAATCTCCTGATCCGCTGAAAAAACCGTTGCAATCAGTTGGGTCTCGGACATATATCCTTTTGGGAAAAGCGGACGCAAAGGACGGTCGATAAGTCGGCAGGTCAATATTTCCTTTTCCGAAGGACGACCGATTTCACGGCGAAAATAATTGCCCGGAATACGTCCGGCAGCATACATTCGCTCCTGGTATTCAATGGTCAAGGGCAGAAAGCCAGCATCTTTTGTCCCTTTTTCCGCAACCACGGTGACAAGAACCATGGTATCGCCGCAGTTTACCACAACGGAACCGCTGGTTTGTTTTGCTATCTTGCCGGTCTCAAAGGACATACAGCGCCCACCGATCTCGACTTCTTTCTTTGTATACATGCAAACTCCTTTGCGTTCAGCTGTCCCGGCTGCATTCACATTTTTCGAGCGACTACGTTACCTGCTCGGGACAGTGTTTCTTCTCAGACCCGCCAGTCGGATCTTTGTATTATTTTTTCAGCTTGATAATTTAAAATATGGGAGAGCCTGTTCCTGCGTGCAAGAATCTGCGGGCTCATAAAAAGCTTTATAATCGATTGGAACGTATCTTGGCTTTTTTAGGAGGAGGGAACTGCTCAGGTCGCGTTGATACAATGAAATTTTTCCTGTTACACAACAAAGTGTAACAGGAAAAA
>JBATKL010000729.1:0-3407 GCA_049669385.1 Candidatus Electrothrix sp.
GCCGGGGCATAGGAAATAACCGGTTGCGATGTAGGGGTATGTTTATTCGACTGAAGGCTATCTGAAGAGCTGTCAGGGAGGTACTGCCCAGGAGGATCTACGAACAGGGCCTGGGCAAGCGTCTTAAGGGTTGCATCAACCTTCTTTTTCTGACGAAGATTGCCCTCTAATGCCTGACAACTCTTTTGGATAAGCTCATGGGCATTTTGCGGCTGTTCCTCCAAGGAAAGCATATCCAGCTCAATTCTTGGGCTCGGTGACGTTTGATAAACAGCCAGACTTTTCGAGGTCGGATCAAAAGAGATGGCGGCTTCCGTGACAAGAAGGTGCCGTTGGACGAATTCCTGATTCGGGGTTTCCCAGGTTAACAGGCCAAAACAGAGGAGCAGTTCATATTGCTCACCGAGCTTTTGCTGCTCTTGGTACAGACGAAACAGGTCAGTATAGATCCTCTCGTGGAAGAGAATGCGGCGACAGTGTTCTCGCCAAGGCTTCCACTGCCGATCAAGATACTGCTGCCATTGCTGTTCTCTGCGGGCAAAGATGTCCGGATAAAGAGTCTCCTCTCCCTGCCCTTTGAACGCTGTCGGCGTTGTGTGGTGCGCAAATTCAACCGGAAGAAGCAATTTTGGGATCGTATCAAGATTGTCCAGCGTCTCCTCGTCAATCCATTGACTGCATCCTTTAGGAGGCGGGGGCAACGGCGGAGCTTCCGTTCTTTTGACTTCAATCCAGAGAGAATCGTCGGACTGCTCCTGTTCGCCGCTGACAACACCGGAGTCAAGGGGCAACCAAAACACCTTTTTATACTGCTCCAGCGTACGGATAGTCTTGGCGTTCATTGTCGACAATGCACGCAAGTACCGAACAAGACGAACCAACTTCTCTGCGCTGTTATGTGTCAAATCACTCAAAATCACTCATTATCAAAAAGGCCGGGGTTCCACTCGGAGGAGGTGCATCTCATCAAGGGTTTCATCAAGGGGTATAGACCGGAGGAAATTCCGGTCCGGCTGTACAGTCATCGCGACGGAATCGAATCAGGTCCTGGTTTCGTATTTCGCATGTCGTATTTCGTCTACGGTATACCGTATACAATCAGATACGAAAAGCAGGACCTGTCACTCAGGAGCTTTTCTTAGTTACTTCTTTTTTATTTCTTTTAAAATGGTAATACCTAATTTAAACTGGGGCATTTCCTCTCTTTTGACCATCTCATAAAAATCACATTTATGACAGTCGCCGAATTTCTCTGCATAATCCCCCTGCTGTTCGCCCTTACAAAGCGAGCCAGCGATGGCCCAGCAACAGCGCCCTGCCTTTTCTCCGCCATGGATACCTTCGGCTCTTCCCTCTTCAGCAACAGGGCATATTCCAAGCTCAGAGGCCTTGTCTCCGCCCGGCTCCCGCCCGCATTTTTTTGCTTCCCAGCAATTTAATTTTTTTTTCATCTTCCAATCCTCATTGTCTAGTGATTGAACCGGTTGGTTACCGGGGTATTGATCTTCTCACGTCCCTACTTATAGTTAACACGGATTATCATTAGGGGGCAAGAGAGAGCTGATAGCTTTACTCTGTTTCCATGTAAAAGGTATCATTTTCTCCCCTGTTAGATCTTTTCTGGTCATAATTATGTACATGGTTATGTAGATAGAACCTCCTACCCACTGGTTATATGCCTTGCGGGCAATTCCTCATTTCCCTTGACAAAATAAAGTCGGTTATGTAGAGGAAGTCTCAAGAAAAACTGTATAAGGCGCTCTGCGCACTATATAAAATCATCTTAACCTATTGAGCATAAGAGGTTCTCCAGTGCCAGCTGATACGCCTAAAAAAAATACCATGGCAAGATTGCGGCCTGATGTCAGTAAATCTGTGCATCTCTTTGCCGCCCCCTTTATCTGGACGGCAGTGGGCACCATGCTCATGATACGCGGACTGGGCTGGATCGGTTTCAGCCTAACCTGCTGGCTGCTCGTCATCGCCGTCTTTATTGGCACCATCAAATCCCTGACCATTCTGGATCGATCCGCGAAAAAAACCCTGGATCGAATCATGACATTCAATGAAAGGAGCTGCATCGGCTCAATCTACCCTTGGAGGACCTGGCTTCTCGTTATCCTGATGATGGCCTCGGGAATCGCCCTCCGCAGCATGACAGAACCGGGCCTGTTTCTTGGCACCATCTATTTTGCTGTAGGCTGGAGCCTCCTTCTCTCAAGTCGACACGGCTGGGAACAGTGGCTGCGTCGGGTGCGGAGAAAATAAAAAAAGGCAAACGAATTGAACCGCATAATCAAAGAAAATATTACCGACCTCTATCACCGTTCCGCTGCTGTGGTGGATCTCGCCTGCATAAGCCATAACGTACAGGTCGTGCGGCAAAAGGCCCCTGGCAGAAAGATTATCGCTATGGTCAAGGCCAATGCCTACGGCCATGGTCTGGTGCGGGTTGCTGAACACCTAGCTTCTGAAGGTGTGGATTATCTCGGAACAGCCTTTGTTGAGGAGGCCCTGGAACTGAGAAAGGCAGGCATAACCATTCCCATCATCACTTCAGGTCCGTTTTCCAAATTTCAGATAGGCTTGTTCATAGAAAATAATATTGACCTGACCATTGCTTCCGTGGATGCACTGCAATATATCCGAGAGGCTGCTCAATTTTACGGAAAACGGGTCAACATCCACCTGAAAATCGACACCGGCATGATGCGGATCGGGATACGGTATACAAACGCCCATAAGCTCTTTGCTGCTGCCCTAGAGGCGGAAAAACACCTGAATCTGGTCTCTCTTTTTTCCCATTTTGCCAATGCGGATAACGAAGATCTTGCATTCGCGCAGCTTCAGCTGGAACGATTTCTTGAAGCAGCGCGTTTTTTTGATAATGAACATCGCCCCTCCCCTCTGCTCCAGATAGCCAACTCCGCAGCTATTCTGAGAATCAAGGAAAGCCAGCTCGACATGGTCAGGCCGGGAATCATGCTCTACGGCTACCACCCTTCTGCTTCTTCCGAGCCGGAAGCCCGCTTGTTGCCCGCGCTCTCTCTCAGGGCAAAAATCATGTATTTCAAAGTCGTCTTGGCCGGAAACTCGGTTGGCTACGGCAGAACATGGACAGCTCCGCAAAACTGCCGGGTTGTGACCATTCCGGTGGGCTACGGCGACGGCTATCCTCGCGGTCTCTCCAACAAAGCACAAGTTTTGCTGCACGGCAAGAGATATCCTGTGCGAGGAAGCATCTGCATGGATCAAACCATGATCGGCATCGGTGATGGAGAGGCATATATCGGGGATGAAGTGCAGCTCATTGGCCAACAGGGCGAGGAGGCAATCACGGCGAACGAACTTGCTGAGCAACTCGACACGATTAATTATGAAGTCCTGACCAACATCAGCGCACGGGT
>JBATKL010000730.1:0-2326 GCA_049669385.1 Candidatus Electrothrix sp.
TTCCAGATAGGCCTCTGTTTTTTTCCCAACCTGCTTTTTCGCCTCAGCCCAAAGCTCCTGATTAATCTGCTCGCTTTCAGCATCCAGCAACGGCTTATCTTCTTTTTCGCGCCTTTTATTTTCCTTGTCCACTGCGTCAAGATAGCTGTCCAACACTTCCAACTTCAATGAACGCCGCCAGCGGTCTTGCAGCTCCGCACGATCAACCGAGGCTGTTAACTTATCAGGGTCCGTCTGGAGATAGTCCTTTTTATTGGGGGAGAATCCAGCAGCCATGATCTTTTTGATCAGCCGGGCCACCTTTTCAACTCTCTTATTGAGCAGTTTCATTCCCACATCAGGCAACGCGATACGGCCATTGCTGATCTCGTCATCAATCTTATCGGCAAATTGATCCAGCTGCTTAACATCAGTAGCGAGCAGAAACTGCTTCTTAGGGTCTAGTTGGCTGAGATAGAGCTTATAGGCCTCTTTGGACATCTTTTCATCAAAGGGCTTATGACCGAAATGCTGTGATGAAAGCTGACTTCTCAACATCGCGGCTATAAGGCGGTTACGACCGAGGTCGAATTCCACCGGCATCACCTTGCCGTATACTGACGAGCCTGTCAGCAGAAAGGCAAGTAACAGACTGGAAATGAAACGATGGATATGCATAACCAACTCCCAATAAAGATACAGACAGAATCGTCAGGCAAGGGTACCTGTTGCTGAGCAGCTCTGTCGAAAAAGCGAAAAAAAGAAAACCTGCCTCAAAGGACAGGATCAACCAAAGGGTTCCTCGCGATACCGCGAATACCCTTTCCGCTACATTATAAAAAGATGAAAACTACCATGATATAGAATACCACACCGTATTCTTTTTGCCAACCGACTGAAAAAAACAATCAGACCGGCCAGATCAAGACGGGCTGACGACTTTGGCGGCATTATTCACGGTGCTCATGATCTCGTACATATCAGTAATCCTCCCGACCCTGAGCGCAGCTGTCAGCTCGTAAAAGTTGAGGCAGGTTCCGCAGGCAAGGACGTCCACGCCCTGTTCTTGAAGCTGTTTCAAGGCCTTCAGAGCGCCGGATTCTTCGGCCACCAACTTCACGCCCTTATTATACAGTAAAATCTTCTCAGGCAGAGGGGTGATTTTATGAATGGTCTGCACATAGGTCTGAAGCAGGGCCCAACCCAAGTCATCGCTCCCCTGCCCCATCGAGGCTGAGGAAATGACATACACCAGCCCGCCGTTTTCGCCACTCCCGGTTGATGCGGTTGGTACGGTTGGTACGGCGGAGGCGCAACTTTGTCCTCGGCAATCGACGCGGGTCGTTTTCTTTTTCCAGAACATCCAGTTCATCAGCTCAGCTCCTGAGCAAAGAGCTTGTTCGCTATTTGCGGATTAGCCTTACCCTTGGTCTTCTGCATCAGCTGACCAACAAAGAAGCCCATGACCTTGGCCTTGCCCTCCCGGAACTGCTGAGCCTGCTCTGGATTGGCTGCGATGATCTCGCGGACAATGGCGACGAGTTCGCCCTCATCGCTCATCTGGACCAGCCCCTTTTTCTCGACGATTTTTTCTGGATTCAGATCATCAATCTCATTGAGATTCAAATTAATACTTATATCCAGTTCCTCCAGACAAGAAGTCATATCCGCAAATACAGTTTTGGCAATCTTTCCAGAAATAGTCCCCGCCTCCTCCATACTCAAAAGTTTTGCTATATGAGCGGGAGGCATCCGACATTTACTGAACTGCTCAGGACTGTACTCCCTCAGTAGCTCCGTGCAGATAAAGTTACTCACCTTTTTCGGATTATCGTATGCAGCGCAAACCTGCTCAAAGAAATCAGCCAGATCACGGGAGGAAGTTAGGATCGCCGCCACATCTTCGGGCAGGCCTAGAGCATCGATAAAACGCTGCTGCCGTTCTCCGGCCAGCTCGGGCAGGCCAGCCTGCACCCGCTCAATCCATTCCTCGTCAATATGGATCGGCACCAGATCTGGATCCGGGAAATACCGATAATCATGGGCCTCTTCCTTGCCGCGCATGGCCTCGGTTCGATTTGCATCAGGATTCCAGAGCAAGGTGGCCTGGGTGACAGAGCCGCCATCCAGCAGGATATCCCGCTGCCTGCGCTCCTCATACTCTAGGGCCAGCTGCACATGACGGAACGAATTCATGTTTTTGAGCTCTGTCCGGGTACCAAGTTCTTCCTGCCCCTTAGGACGCAAAGAAATATTGGCATCGCAACGAAAACTCCCTTCCTGCATATTGCCGTCGCAGATATCCAGATAGCGGACAATGCTGTGCAGCTTCTTTAAATAGGCCACA
>JBATKL010000731.1:0-2136 GCA_049669385.1 Candidatus Electrothrix sp.
AAGGCCAAGATCAGAGAGCTGGCCGCAGAATATGCGGAGACCGTCTTTTACCAATGGCTGGATGCGGATAAAATCCTGCTTCGGGAGGATTACCTCCTGCCGGAAAGCATTCATCCCCTGGAGACGGCCCCGGCTGTCCCGAAAAGCCTCTATGAGGCTGAAGGCCGATTGAACAACTGGGAGGCCAAGGTCGTCAATGAGATCGCCAATCTGGATAATATCCTGTTCTGGCATAAGATTGTTGAGCGCAAAGGCTTCTGCATCAACGGTTGTCTCAACCATTACCCGGACTTTCTCATCCGCACCAAGAACGACAATACCCTGTTGGTGGAGGCCAAGGGCGATGACCGGGATAACTCGGATTCTGCCCGCAAGCTGAAGATGGGCCGGGCCTGGGCCGCAAAAGCGGGCAACGCCTTTCGCTATTTTATGGTCTTTGACGGCAAGGAAGTTGAGGGGGCGTATCGGCTGGAGGAATTGCTGAAGGTTGTTGGCGGGTTGTGAAACATTCGGTCAGGCCGGAATCGCCGTTTCATGAACCAAATTTTACCTTGTCCGCATAACGTGTTGCTCCACCCTGATTTTTTTGAATTTCACCAAAATTGACGGATGAAGAATAGGGCAAACGTATTTCTTGCGCTATAATGAGAACAGGCGCATACGCAAATGCAAAGTTACAGTACAGGAGGAAAGAAAATGAATATTGATCATTCGTCAGTAAATATCCGCCAGGATATTTTGCAGAAGATTTGCGGGATTGCTGAAAAACAACATCTCAAAACCGAACGACTTATTAATTCGATCTTAGAACAATACCTCAAGAACGAACCTCTTGTCCGTCATCCGTCAGCCGATGCCGAGTTTTTACTCTCAATGGCCGGTACGGTTGAAACCGACGAGCAGGATACATCTGAGCATGTACATGAAATTGTACGTGCATCTGTGGAAAAAAAATTGGATTTTGTTGATGCGACCATTGTTACGCTTGCAGAACGGCTCGATATCCAAAAAATTCTGACGGTCGATGTCCGAGATTTTCGGACAATTCGTCCTAAACATTGTGCGTATTTTGACATTGTTCCATCATAACCTCATTCATCCTCGCTATGACCACCCCCTTTGTCCATCTCCATGTTGCCAAAATGAAAAATATTACTTTCATATTTGTATCCTTTTTCGCATTTTTTTTACAGGTGCCGGAAAATATACAACCAACGCATTTTAATAAAAAAATATTGTCCTTCTCAAAGCAGGCTTATGCTCAGGAAAAACAGGATGTAGTCATCTTAACAAAAAAGGAAAAAGAAAGAAATCAAACAGATGAGCGTGGTAGTTTTAACCCATCAGCAATATGTTTACTGCCTGCTGATATTTCCGAGCAAGTAACTCCTCAGAATTTTTCTTCCTTTAATGAATGGCTTACTTTCTTTAAAAAAGAAGCAGAGAGAAAAGGTATCTCGGGCAATGCTGTTCATGCCGCTTTTGAAAATGTGCAGTTGGTTGACAAGGTTGTTCAACTTGACAGGAAACAAACAGAATATTCCCTTTCTTTTACAAATTATATCAACAACTCAATATCTCTCTCCAGGATTAAACGCGGAGAAAGAAAAATGAAAGAAAATGCAAAAATATTACAACGGATTAAAAATAAATACGGTGTTCCTCCTGAAGTTTTAGTTGCCCTATGGGGATTGGAAAGTGATTTTGGTGCTTTTACTGGAAATTTTTCTACTGTCAATACCTTGGCAACCTTGGCCTATGAAGGAAGGCGACGTGATTTCTTTACCAATGAGTTGTTTTGCGCACTGGCCATGCTTGATTCCGGCAATATAACTGTTCAAGAAATGACCGGTTCTTGGGCAGGGGCAATGGGCCAACCTCAGTTTATGCCCTCAACTTTTTACCATTACGCTGTCGATGGGAACGGGGACGGAAAAAAAGACCTTTGGAACAACACAAATGATGTTTTGTCATCAGCTGCAAATTATTTATCCCAAGCAAAGTGGAAAACAGGAGAGAAATGGGGGGTAGAAGTCATTCTCCCTAAAAATTTTGATCCGTATGAAGCTCAATTATCTGTAGAAAAGACCCTGCAAGAGTGGAAATCATTGGGGGTGAAAAAGTATAACGGAAAAG
>JBATKL010000732.1:0-3925 GCA_049669385.1 Candidatus Electrothrix sp.
ATCCTCGCCCCCAAGGCAAAGCGGATCAGGCAGGTTAACCAGCAACCGGGCCATCCGCCCTTTGGGATCAAGATCCGCCAGCAGCTTAAACACAGTTCCCTGCCGAACTACGGGCTGCCTCCCCTGCCCTCTCTCTAACATAATCTGCACCTTACTGCCCTGCTGCCCCGTCTGGTCAGGGAACTGCATGCGCTCAAGGAGAAATAAGGGCACCGCAACCTGCACCCAGAAGGCATCAGTGGCTGCAAGGGTGGCAATGGCAGACTGCCTGCCGACAAACTGCCCTTTCTCCACATCCTCATCCAGGACAATGCCGGTAAAGGGGGCACGGATCGTTGTCCGCTCTTCAGCCAGTTCTGCGGCCTCCAACCGTGCCTCTGCCGCAGCGATTTGCGCTTGCACATGGCGAAGATGAGGTTTGCGCAGGGCCAAATCCCGGTTGGCCTCGGCCTTGCTCATTTCCTTGGCCAAAATCCGCCATTCCTGGCGGGCAATGGTCTGCTTGCCCTGCTCCAATGCAAGCTCATATTTTGCTGTGGCCAGCTCAGCCTGTCGCTCCCGGACCTGGAAACGATAATCTCGGGCATCAAGGCGAATCAGCAACTCTTCCTTATTGATGATCCCGCCCGGAACCAGCTTTGCATTCTGCTCCAGAATGCGCCCCTCAACCTCGCTGCGCAGAACAAGTTTTCTCGCCGGAAGAACAGTCCCCGAGGTCTCAAAGAGCACAGACTCGGTACTCGGTTGGACCGCAATGGTTTGGACCAGAGGGATGGCTCGCTGAGGTCGCGCCTTTTTGGGCTGAGACTTATTGATATAAAAATACCAGGCTGCACCAGCTGCTGCTGTAAGGATCAGCAGAGAAAAGACTGCTTTCAGAAAGAATTTCATGAATTATGGCAAGGACTATGGCAAAGATTGAGAAGAAAGAGGTTGGAACGGACTGCCGCCCAAGGCATGATACAATTGAAGACGATAGCTGAGCTGGACTCGCTGTTGTCGGATAAGGGATCGCTCCAGATTCTGGACAGAAACCAGGGCCGAAAGCACGGGCAAATAATCGCTTACCCCGTGCAGGTAACGATTGCGGGTTTGCTCAAGCAGAGACTCTGCCACTCGAAGCTGCTCCTCCAATGCAACGAGCAGTTTGCTCTGCTCCTGTTCTTGACGCAGACTATTCTCCACCTCTTCAACAGCCTCAAGATAGGCCTGAGACCAGGCAGCCATTTTCTCCTCTACCTTGGCCTTTTGATGCTCCACCTCGTTTTTCTTCTGATCCCAGTCCACGATGGTGGCCAAGGCCTCGGAAAAGATGGAAAGAAGAAAATCACCGCTCCTCAGTCCTGCTGAGCCACCCAGTTTCAGAGTGGGCAGCCGGTCAGCTACGGCCTCGGCAACTCGGTAATCTGCGGCAGCAACCTCCTGCCGGAGCTTACGCAAATCCGGACGATTGAGCAAAAGATCCGCCGGAAGACCAAGAGCAGGCAAGGGAGGAAGTTCGGGCAGGGCTTCAGCCAGAGGAGGGGCCGTGCTATCCGCTATACTATCTGGCATGCGACCAAGGAGAACATGCAGACGGTTGTGAAGAACAGCGAGGCGGGCTTGAATCGGGGGCAGTTGGGCATGCACCGAGGCCGATAATTCTTCCTGCTGAAGAACATCAGCTGAAGAAACAGCCCCGTTGGCAAAACGAAGTTTGACCAAATCACGGCCTGTTGTGTTGGTTACAATCTGCTGATGGAGTAGGTCCAGAAGCAAACTTTGTTCGATGAGCTCGTAATAGGTTTGCGCGACCTCAAGACTCAGTGCCAGCACAAGTGCTGTGAAAGCTTCTTCTTCCGCCTGAGCATCAAGGACGGCAGCCTCTGTTGCAGCGGAAAGCCTGCCCCAAAGATCCGCTTCCCAGGAAAACGTCACACCGATACGCTCGGAAAAAGTCAGGTCACCAGCTTCAGCGTCCGTATCCGCCCGGACAGCGGCATTCGCAAAAGGATATCGATCGGCACCTGCCTGCTTGGCAATAAGACCTGCCTGTTTCAGGCGAGCAGCTCCTTCTTTCAGGGTGAAATTGCCGCTCAAAGATTCCTCAATATACCGGGCCAGCACAGTGTCGTTCAGCGAGAGCCACCATTGCAGCGGATGAATTTTGCTCTGTTTCTCGTTCTGTACTGCTGGTCCGACACTATATTTTTTCGGCGGTACAGGCTCCGGCTGCGGATTCTCCCGGACCTCCTGCACCATGTATTGGCAGCCTGCAAGGCAGACAACGAAACAGAGGAGAACCACGTAGCCGATTGCAGATTTTTTATGAGCGTTTTGAGCTGACTGATCTGCACGAAGATCCTGCATGCGCTGTTTTTCCTTTTTGTAAGGCTCCGGGCGGAAAACCTGGTTTACGACCCGGAGCCAGCAATGTACTCGAAAATTAGACTGCCCCGTTTCCAGCGAGGAGGCAGTTCATAAGCAGTCGGCTCGTGCATACCGAAATATGCTCTAACGCCGCCCGCGTTTCACTTCAATCTCATATGCGGTAAAGGTGTTGTCGGAAAGGTTGCCCTCAACTTCAACAGAGGAGCCGATTTTTAGCCTGCTGTATTCTTCTTTTATCCTGGTGGTGCTGGTAACCACAACCTCACGACCGTCTATCTTCCATACACCGTTGAGGCCAGCTTGAGGCAGTGCTTCCACGATCCCGTAAAATTTAGTGCTGCTCCGGCGGTCATCAGAACGAGACTCTCGGCTTCGCTCCACCTCAATTTCACGGGCCGTAAAGCTGTCGCCAGTACGCACACCTTCTGCTTCTACATATTTTCCAATGGCAGCACGACCATATTTTTCTTTGATTCTCGTTGTGTCGGAAACCAGCACTGTTTTTCCGTTGATGACCCACGTTCCGTTATAACCGCTTTCCGGCATTTTTTCTATCACGCCGTAGATTTTACTTTCTTCCCTGTACCGCTCGCGGCCTTCATATTCAGAGCGTTCATGGCGCTCATCCCCACTGGCCTGCACTGGTCCAGCAAAGAATGAACACCCCAACATGAGTGCTGAAAGCATAAAAATATTTTTCTTGAAACTTCTGGCAACAACCAATTTTACATGAGCAGTCTGATTATTCATTGTATTCTCCTTGTGAGTATGAGACATCTGAATCTGATTTTCTTTAACTTACAATACAAGAAAGAAGATGAAGAGAAGATGAAATAACGCAACAATCTTCACCCATTTTTTCATCAGCCTGCTTTTTTGCTTGGCACCGAGCTACGACCTTTTATTTCTTCCCTCCCATCTCCCGATATACTAACATCGGATAAACCAGTACCCTCGGATACCGACACGTCCGCACCATCTGTTCAAACCCTTCAAACCCACGAAAGACACTGCGGAACCCGCGCTCCACGGCTTCCTTACTCGATAAATCTCCGCCCAGAAACTCCTGATGCGGATTAAAGAGCGCATCTTCTGGATTTGGAACCGAGCTGACAATACCAAGCATAGTCAGCTCTTCGGTCGGGACCGAACCGTAGGTGAAATGAAAGGCGGAGACATCCATATCAAAAAAGTTTTCTTGCTTCAGATGACCAAAAACCTGCACAGCCGTATGCTCTTGGGAAGGATAAATCCGCAGGTTGATAATGCCGGGAATAAAGGTGTCAATCCAAGTCTTGAGCCCATCCAGAATCCACTGTTCAACCACTCCGGCCTTGGTATAGTTTTCCAACAGGTCTTCCAATTTCTTTTTCTGCTCTTTCAGGGGTGCCTGTTGGATATTACGAGCATTCCGGTCTTTTATCTTTGCTATCTCCGCTTCTCGGGCCTTGATTTGTTCTACAAGTTCTCTATAGGCCTCCGTACTCTTCACAGCCGCCCTATTGCTTTGATTAATCAGCTCAGCAATATCTGGAAATGAGTCAGATATTCTCTT
>JBATKL010000733.1:0-2462 GCA_049669385.1 Candidatus Electrothrix sp.
GATATATCCAGCAAACATGCCCAAGGTCATCAACGGAAAACCAATACTGATACAGTGCTGATTCAACTTATCCAAGGTATCCAGAGAAGGCAGACGGGAGAAAAAAAAGCCAAAACGCTTCTGCTTCAACTCCCGCTCCTGGAGCAGATACATGATCCCGCCGATGGCAGCCAGGGCCAGAAAAGCATCAGCAATGATAGAAATCGAAGCATGTACAGGCAACAGCCACGAACGCATCTCAGGAGGCAGGGGAAGGATCTCCCGAGAGGCCAACGAAGATGCCAGCATCAGGAGCAGGACAATAATTGACGTAAAGGTGCCGGAATTTTTCACCGTATATCGCCAGCGAAAAGAAAGGTGACAGCAAGCGATCGACCAGGCAAAGAAGGAAATTGTCTCGTGAATACTGGTAATAGGGGTATGCCCAGCCTCTATATAACGAAAAATAATATTAAGCGTATGCAGAGAGGCAGCAACAATAAAGACGATGCGGGCAACATTTCTTACCTGAATCTTCTGACTGAAAAAAAAGACCGTATAAATGACAGCAGCGGCAAAATAGGCGGCAAAGCTGGCTTGAAAGAGCAGATAGCTCATCGGGGTTTTATCTCTTTTTCTGTGAGTTCACGGAGATCAAAATCTATACCAGGGCCGAGGACAGTATCAAGGTGTTGCGACAGTCGTTCCCATTGCTCACCTCGTATCCAGTGAATTATATCCTCATGGAGAATATTTTGGAATAATATTTTCCGATCAATACCACTTGAAGAAGCATCGCTGCAAATTCGCGCCCGGAGGCGAGACATCAGGCGCAGCAGGACCGCATATTCAGAGCCGTACTTGTCCTCCAATTCCTGGCGCAATTTTGCAGCCAAGGCTGGACTTGCCCCATTGGTGGAAACAGCAATATTTAAGCTCTCTCTTCGTACAACAGCCGGCACCTGAAAATCACAGAGGTCCGGGGCATCGGCTACATTGACCAAGATCCCTGCCTCCTGCGCATCCCGGACAACAGCATCCTGAACGTCCCGATTATCGGTAGCAGCGAACACCAGCAGGGCACCAGCAAGATCCCCGCGCTGATATCCCCTGCTCCGCCACTCAACAGCAGCATTCGCTGGCTGTTTCGACAGGACCCCAGCCAACACCTCGGTAAGCTGGGGACTGATAATCCGCACAGAAGCGTGGGCGTTGAGCAGGGAAAACACTTTGCGTTCCGCCACATTGCCGCCGCCCACAACAACACAGAGCTTTTCCTCGATATTTAAGCTGATAGGGTAGAACACAGCACAAAAAAAGAAACAATCAACGGGGAGTCAAGCGAGTCAGCAGAATCTCTTTATCCTGCTCCAAGCTTTTTAAGACTCGTTTTGAGGCGGAGATAGCATACTCTTTTTCCGCCAGTTGCAGAAAAGGACGAACGGATTTTCTCTGCATATCATGGGCGAGATAAACAACCCCGTCCGGCTTTAAGGCTCGACGAAGAACCGCAAGAAGAGGCTGAAAAAATTCCTCTCGAAACAGCACCTCTGCACCGAGGATGATATCATAGCGTTCCATTTCCGGCGGAGCCAGCCAATCCAAAAAGGAAAACTGCACCTGATCCAGTTTTGAGGCCGCTGCACTGACCCTGGCGAAATCAAGGATTATATCCTCATAATCACTCAAGGTAACAGAACAGCCCAGGGCTGCGGCGGTCAGCCCCGGAGCACCAAGACCAGCGCCGAGTTCAAGCACGGTGGTTCCTGGGGAAGGGCGCACATTCACCATAAAGCGCGAAAGAACAACAGCCGCTTCCCAGAGGCGCACCCAAAAGGGGAATTCCGAAGGATTTTTCAGTGGGTCCTTGCCCTCCAGCAGCTGTTCAATATCGGTAATCTTTAACAGGTGTAATTGAAGATCATCGTCGAGCTTTAACGATTCAAAGCCGACACGATACTGCTGTTTGATGCTCTGGTAAAGCTCCTGAGCCTCAGCGGGGAGCGTCTGCGGATCCATAGTATTCTCTTTTTTAACGACTACCCGTATCTATACAAGTATTCAGCACAAGAAAAGACAGGTGTCGTGATTTTTCCGATAAAAACAGAAGAGCCGACAGCGCATAGACGCTATCGGCTCCTTTCATAAAAAAGTCAAAGATCTTGCTACGTTCTCAAGAAAGATCTTTTGGTGTACCTAGCAGCCTTCAACTACTTTTTTCTTCACCGGCTTAACCTTCACATTATCATCTACTTTCAGCTCAGCATCCTTATCGCATTCCATAGTTACGGTGGCTTTCTCAGCCTTTACAACCTCCGTAACTTTACATTTCTCTGTTTTAGCGAAAGCGGTACCTATACAGAAAGCAAAGGCTGTTACCATCAGGGCTGCAACTACTTTTTTCATGATAATCTCCTGAAATGTATTATTTTATATATAAGATAAAAATATTAATGACTTGTACTCTAAACTGTTCTTGACGC
>JBATKL010000734.1:0-2603 GCA_049669385.1 Candidatus Electrothrix sp.
ATGGCGGAGCATGGAGAGCACCCCTTGTTGCAAGGCCTGTGCAATATTTTCGGCACTGCGATAGTATTTTTTCCGCTCGCCCTTGATCCAGACTCTCTGCACCAGTCCCAATGATTCAAGCTGCCGGGCCGCAACACTCACCGAGGCCTTACTCAAGCCAAGCTCCTGCTCCAAAACATCCAAAGAACATTCTTGTGGTTGGAGATAAAGGTAGACCAACACCTGCCCAACAATACGCCCTAAACCAAGATCTTGACTCGTTCGCCCCCCTGTTTCTACAAGGTTTTTTCGGGCTGCTGCAATATTATCCGCTGAATCCATTTTTAACTTTTAAAAATTTCTGAAAGATACAAACTTTTAAAGCATACACCACATAAAAATGCAACTGATAAGTGTAAAAAGCTCACCGGGCAAAGCCCCACTACGAGCCTGCATGATCCTCAACCCAAAAACTCTTCAGCTACGCCTCGCCCAAAAGAAATCAGCCAATTTATCTTGCATCTTCTCTCGATCGGAGTAAAATTCTGCTTTTTTACCGCTGTTTTCACAGATGCAGCCTGAGCCATGCCCAACGCAGGCAGATCTTTCCCAGGCATTAATCTGTTATTACATAAGAAGAAGAGCTTGTCCAGGCATAAGAGAGTGCAACACGATACTCCTCTCTGCTCCTGTAGAGAAACCACGCTAGAATCCTCAGAAAAACATATTTAATCCACGAGAAAAACAATGGAATACCGGGATACCCTAAATCTGCCCCAAACAAAATTTAAAATGAAGGCCAACCTGACCCAGAAAGAGCCGCAATACCTCAAGCGCTGGGACAAGGAAAAACTCTATCAGAAACTTCAGGAGGCAGCAGCGGATAGGCCCCTGTTCATCCTGCACGACGGCCCTCCCTATGCCAACGGAAATATTCATCTCGGTACTGCCTTTAATAAGGTGCTCAAAGATATAATCCTGAAATCCCGACGACTGGCTGGCTTTCAGGCCCCGTATATTCCGGGTTGGGACTGTCACGGCCTGCCCATTGAACATAATGTGGACAAGGAGCTGGGCAAGAAAAAGGAGACCATCCCGGTACTGGCGAAACGCGGTGCCTGCCGCAAATACGCTGAGAAGTGGATCAAGACCCAGAAGGGACAATTCAGACGGCTGGGTGTATTGGGCGATTGGGATAAGCCCTATCTGACCATAAACTACGACTACGAGGCCGCCATTGCTCGGGAGTTCAACCGCTTCCTGCTCTCTGATGGCGTGGTCCGCTCCAAAAAACCGGTCTATTGGTGTTCCACCTGCCGCACTGCCCTGGCCGAGGCTGAGGTCGAATATTATGATCATACCTCACCGTCGATCTATGTCAAATTTCCGGTGACAGAAGACCTGAGCGAGGTCGTACCCGAGCTGGCTGGGATGGAAAACCTCAAGGTGCTGATCTGGACCACCACCCCCTGGACCCTGCCCGCCAATATGGGCGTGGCCTTTCACCCTGATTTTGTCTATGCCGCTGTGGCGGTCAAGGACGAGGTCTGGATTCTAGCCCAGGAGCTGGTGGAAAAATGCTTTGAGGCCTTTGAGATCAGCGATTACAAGGTGCTGACCACCTTTTCCGCCAAAGGCCTGGAGGGCAAGAAATGCCGTCATCCCTTTTTGGAACGCGATTCCCTGATGGTCCTGGCCGACTATGTCACCACTGAGGCAGGTACCGGTTGTGTCCATACCGCGCCCGGCCACGGTGCGGACGATTACATCACCGGCTTACGCTATGACTTGGAGGTTCTTTCACCCCTGGACGATGGAGGGCGGTACACGGAAGAAGCAGGCAAATACGCTGGTCGTCAGATCCCTACTGTCAATCGGGAGATCAACGACGACATGGCAGCGGACGGCAGCCTGATCAAGGAAAGTGAGATCAATCACTCCTACCCCCATTGCTGGCGTTGTAAAAAACCGGTCATCTACCGGGCCACCAAGCAGTGGTTTATCTCCATGAAAAATAATGACCTGCGTGATAAGGCCCTGCAAGCCATCGAAAAAGTACAATGGACCCCGGCCTGGGGCGAGCAGCGCATCCACGGCATGATAGAAGGTCGACCTGATTGGTGTGTCTCCCGTCAGCGTTCCTGGGGTGTCCCTCTGACCGTGCTGACCTGTACGGATTGCGGCGAGATTCTCAAGGACGCAGCCGTCTGTACGCAAATCGAAGCCATGTTTGAAAAAGAGGGTGCGGATGCCTGGTTCAAGCATGAGGCAGCAGCCTTTCTTCCAGACGGAGTGCAGTGCTCCTGCGGCTCAACCAGTTTTGAAAAGGAAACCGACATCCTGGATGTCTGGTTTGATTCCGGGGTCAGCCATGCCGCTGTCATGGAGGCTCGAGGCGAACTGCGCTCGCCAGCGGACCTCTACTTAGAAGGCAGTGATCAGCATCGGGGCTGGTTTCAGTCCTCCCTGCTGACCTCTGTGGGCACCCGTGGACAGGCACCCTTTAAGGGCGTACTTACCCACGGTTACGTCGTCGATGGCAAGGGCAAGAAGATGTCCAAGTCCATCGGCAACGTGATTGCCCCCCAGGAAATGATTGACAAATTCGGGGCTGAAATCCTCCG
>JBATKL010000735.1:0-2470 GCA_049669385.1 Candidatus Electrothrix sp.
CACCTCCAGACCGCTGGGCAGCTGACTTTCGCCCTCCGAGGATTTTCTCTCTTCCCTCCTACCTCAAAGCTCTTTTTACATCTAATCCGGGGCGATACCGAATTATTGCCTTTATAGTAACTTCGCAGCCTTTTGAAGAAAGCAAAGAAACGGTGACTCGTGAAGAAGCAATGGGTTGGCTTGACGACGGAATGATAGTTTTGCCTGAAAGTATCGGTAAGCAACCGTATACCGAGAAGCATTACTGCACAGCTTTCATCTATGAGTTTGAACAACCCGGCAAGGAGAAAAAACCTTTTTTCAAACCATTGAGTAATCTCACAGGAAAAGATCACTTGCAAAAATCTAAACTCTGGGCCGCCCTGAAACAATAATCATGCGTATACCTATAGCCAATACCAAGAAACAGCTGACAATTATTTGGTTCAGCGGATCAGGCATTCTCTTTGCACTGCTTCTGCTGCAAACGATCTTCGGCAAGTATGGCACAGAGATCTCAGAGATAAAAGATCCTTGGGGCTTAATGCTGCCTACCTTCATCCCAACGCTTTCATTGATTATTGGGGTATTAGTTTCCGACGCAACCGGATCGCAAGATTCTGAAGAAACGGCAACGGTTGATCGGTTTTTCTTTCGCCTTTCCTGCTTTTTGTCAATAGCCTACCTTTTAACGGTCATCCTGACGATCCTTCTCAGCCCTTTTGCCCAACTTTCCCTGCTGGAACTGATGAAGCTGTCCAATCTCTGGCTGGCTCCGTTCCAGGGACTGGTTACCGCCTCACTTGGCGCATTTTTTGTCTCCAAGAAGTAAGATGAAAAAAAGACGTACAACGATAAAAAACATAATCAAAACAAGATTAAAGGGTGAATTATGTTACGATACTTGACAATAAGCTGCTGTATCCTTTTTTTGCTGTTTGCAGGGCGTATACCAGCCGCTTCTTCGTCCGTTCTGAGGATTGTTGATGCTGGCAAACCTCATGCCGTTATCATTATTGCTCCAACTGCTTCTGAACAGGTACGTAATGCAGCAAAAACGCTCCAAGAGTACATTCGGAAAGCATCTCAGGCCGAAATATTGATTACCGACAAAGCGGAAGAGACTAAAGACGGCCAGATACGCATATGGTTGGGGCCTTCAAAATATGTTTCTGCCGTTCAACCGATCCTCCAAGAAATGGACGATGACGGTCTGCTGATTTCTTTTCCCACGGCACAAGACATTGTTATTATCGGCCCAACAGACTGGGGCACGGAATTCGGAGTATATGAATTCCTGGAAAGGTATATCGGGATACGTTGGCTTTTTCCCGGTCCAGCAGGTGACTATGTCCCCTCGCTAGCAACAATAGATATTCCTCTACAGACAGCCCGACAGGAACCGGTTTTCTTTTCAAGATATTTTCACGGGTTTCGAGGCACGGAGCAAGCTCTGTGGGCACGACGGAACCGTATGCACGGCAGGGTCAAATTTCATCATAACCTTGTTCATCTGTTTCCCCCTGAACAGTACACCAAGACGCACCCTGAATTTTTTCCCATGCAGGGAGGGAAACGTCACCTCCCAAAAAGCAATAAAGACGTTGGGAACTGGCAGCCTTGTTTTACAGCACCAGGAATTGTCGATGAAGCGGTAAAAAATATCTTGGCATATTTTGCAGAGCATCCTAAGGAAACATGGTATTCTCTTGGGGTAAATGACGGAGGTGCTCAAAGCAGCGGACATTGTGAATGCGATACATGCCGGTTACTGGACAGCGGGAAAAAAAATTCTCTTGGTCGCAAGGATCGTTCGGACAGATACTTTACATGGGCCAACGCCGTTGTCGAAAAAGTACTCAAGAAGTATCCAGACAAATGGTTCGGTTGCCTTGCGTATAGCGAGATTGCTGATCCGCCGTCTCGGGTAAAAGTCCATCCACGTATTGTACCGTTTCTGTGCTATGATCGAATGAAATGGATTGATCCTGATATTAAACAGCAGCGACAGGACATTACAGCCGGATGGTCTCAGCAAGTACCTAAAATTGGCTGGTATGATTATATTTATGGAACCCCTTATCTTGTTCCCAGAGTATATTTTCATCTCATGGCGCAGTATTATAAATTTGGGGCAGCGAACGGGGTCAAGGCCACGTTTTCGGAAGCCAATCCGAATTGGGGAGAAGGACCGAAGATGTATATTGCGTTCAAACTGCAATGGAATCCTGACCTGAATGTGGACCAGCTCCTTCATGAATGGTATGAATATGCGGTGGGGAAACAGGCCGCACCCTATTTGGCGGCATATTATCGTCTCTGGGAGCAGTTTTGGACTGAGCGTGTACCCACGGGAGAATTCTTTCAACCACCTGGGCAGTATCTCTACTTCGGTTGGCCGAAATATCTTGACCAGGTAAGCGTTGAAGATATAGAAAAGAGTCGGACGCTGCTGGAAATCACATCTGAGAATGTCCAGACAGAGCAGGAA
>JBATKL010000736.1:0-1760 GCA_049669385.1 Candidatus Electrothrix sp.
GATGCAGCCGCTTTTCAAAAGGCCAGAAAAACAACTGCCGGGGATATAAGAAATGAAGCATACTTCAGAGAACTGACCGGTTTAACAGGAAAGCAACTTTTATGCGCAATAGACAGCTGCTATCAAGTTCTTGATACAATTGATGAACAACTTGTAAAGAAAAGTTCTGTGCCGATCTCCAACCTTGTTGAGTTGGCAAATTTATCGTCAATGGTAGGTAATTTGCTCGGGGCCGGTTTAGCGGAATGTTCCGGGGGCTTATACGAAAGAAATAAACCGCATACTTATCCTGATTTGTTACCAATCGGCGAAGGTGCTACAAATTTGGAAATAAAAATATCGCTTGAAACAAATAAACCCAAAGGACATTTGCCCAAGGCAGGTACCTACCTCACCTTCAGGTATGTCTTAGGTGACAAATTGGCCAACTTTGAAAGAGGAAAAGATAAAAGAGGTGATACTGTTTGGATTTGGGAAGTTAAAGCTGGCGTTCTTGAAGAGGAAGATTTCGCATGTAGTAATACAGCAGGTGATTCAGGTAAAACCGCAGTAATAAAAACTGAAAAACACAATAATATGAAATTGATCTATTATGTTCCTGATCTTCTTCCTTATGCAACAAGGAAGACAGGTGGGTATCCGGGTTATAACTGAATGTGCGGCTTTTGCATTCACCGGACAGCGAGAAGCGCGGCTGCACTATGCGCAACATATCGATAAATCTCTCAGGCCAATCTCTCAGTTCAGCGTGCGTATAAAATCAATTCACACGCACATTCCACTTTGCGGCCAGCCCTGCCAGACCGATCTTTTTTGATCTTTGAGAACTGGCCCCGTCAGGTTTATGCCTCAAAATTTTAAAGAAGCGTAACTCCTATCGGACTTCCAAGAAGTTTTCAAAAGAAATTTTTTCCCTTTTACTTGCACCGATCACCTCAACCCCCAGAGTCCCCATTATCCCTTTCAGGTTAATCGCTGTCGTCCACATTGGTTCTGGAGATAGGCCAGGCAACGCATCTTTCACTCTGCTACTGCATCCTCCCACAACTTCAATCTCCCAATATTCAGGCTGTTCAACATACTGATAGGGCACTAATTTCACTTCAACAACACCGCTGGCAAAAACTTTTCCGGTAATTATCAATACATGAACATCCTCCCAAAGAGTAACAATACCGGTCTGCTCAAAATCAACGAGTCGGCAACCCCTAGAGAGGGGTAATTCATGGAATGCCTTTATACTATCTTTCATAGCTCTGCTCCTTGTAAAATTTTGCAGGAAAAAAACGACAGCCACCCCTTTCCTTAAAGCAAAATTCTCAGGGAACATCAAGCCATTTCCTTGTTTTTCAGAAATAAACCCCCTTAACATCCTCCTCCTTCTCCTCCTGATACCCAGCCAAAATCCGCTTAGCCATCTCCCAAGCCTGCTTATGCATATCATTGATGCCGATGCCCTGCCACCCAAATCCACAAAGATGCAGATTATCAATGCTTGCATGCTGTTGTTTCCGCCACTCCAGCAGAGCCGGATAGCCTTCTTCCAACTGGGGAATACCATACTTTGGTCGCAAAACCCGGCTGAACACCGGTGGTTCGGGTAGATCGATGAGCTGCTTCAGATCCTCATAGACCTTTGCCACCAACTCCTCATCAGCAAGCTCCAATCGTTCAGGATGCCTGCGGCCACCAACCAAGGCTTCCAGCAAAACATGGCCATCAGGAGCCCGGCCCGGAAACATATGTGAGGAAAACAGAGC
>JBATKL010000737.1:0-11585 GCA_049669385.1 Candidatus Electrothrix sp.
TGCTCACCGTTATGACCTCCCTCAATGATCTCTCCGATTCCGCCTTGGTGCGCACAGCCCTCGTCACAGAGCTGTTTGGCTATACGGCGGAAAGGCTGGATAAGCTCCGTAATGATGAGCAAGAATGGGAAGAGGTTATGTTTGTGCTGGCTGCTTACCGCCGAACTTGGCAGCAGCAGGGTGTTATCCCCATGTTACAAAAGCTGCTCAAGGATCAGCAGACGGTTAGCCGCCTCCACGCCGCCCCGAGCGGGGAGCGGATGTTGACTAATTTTCTCCATCTTGCCGAGCTGCTCCAGGCAGAGTCCCGTTACCGTTTCGGTGTGCATGGTGCCAACGCCCTGCTGCGCTGGTTCAGCGATCAGATCCATTCTCCGGAAAAACATGCAGAGAACCAACAGCTGCGGCTGGAGAGCGATGAGAACCTGGTCAAGATCGTCACCATTCATAAATCCAAGGGCATGGAATACCCGGTGGTTTTTCTCCCCTTTCTTTGGGCAGCCCGTCCCTGTTCAGATAAGAGGCCCCTGTCCTTTCATCGTCCTAGCCATCCTGATACACTTTGCCTTGATCTGGGCAGCGGTGAAGATGAGCATTTTCTCTTGGCAGAAAAGGAACGGCTGGCTGAAGATCTGCGCCTGCTCTATGTGGCTGTGACCAGGGCACGGGCCTGTTGCTTTTTCTGCTGGGGTAGAATCAGTAAGATGGAGGAGAGTGCGCTCTGCTACCTGCTGCACGGAAGCCAGCCTGATCCTGAACAGCTCCTTGCTGATTTGGACCGCCTGAACCGCTTGGATAATGGAACTGGCATGTTGGCTCTCAAGCCCTTTCCTGATCGTTTCTTTCCACCCAAGCTCGGCAATGCGGACACCGAAATTAAATTGGTCAGCCCGGTTTTCAAGGGGCAGATTGATACCCGTTGGCGGTTGACCAGTTATTCTGGTCTGATTTCTTCACTCCATGCCGGTGAAGCTCTTGAGGTTACCGTACCCGAACCGGAACGGCCTGATTATGATGAGGTCACGGCGAGCAACTCTATCAAGGAAAGCGGATTGCCAGAACCACAGGTCCTAGATGCCTTTAGTTTTCCCAAGGGAGCAGCAGCAGGAACCTGCCTCCATGCCATCCTGGAGAAGATCAGCTTTACTGATCCAACCGGTCATGAGGCGGTGATTGGATCTGAACTGGCCCGAGCCGGTTTTGATCAAAGCTGGTTGCCCGTGGTGGGCAACTGGATGGAGCATATTCTTCAAACCAAATTGGGTGGGGAAAACGCCTTTTCTCTTGCCGCTGTTCGGGAGAAAAACCGGGTCAATGAAATGGCCTTTTATTTTCCCCTTATAGGCATGCGGTTGGAGAAGTTCAATCAGGTGTTGAAAAAGTTTTCCTACCCACCTCTGCCAAATCAACACGAGGTTCTGGAAGGACTGATGGTTGGTTTTATCGACCTCGTTTTTGCTGTTGATGGCCGCTATTATCTAGCGGATTATAAATCCAACTTCCTCGGCAACCGCCCTGTCGATTATCAACAAGAACAACTTCGAGCAGCCATGCTTGATCATCGCTATGATCTGCAATATCTCATCTATACCCTGGCCCTGCACCGTTTTCTTAAGGGGCGTATCAGGGAATATACATATAATGAGCATTTCGGCGGAGCCCTGTACCTCTTTCTTCGCGGGCTGCATCCTGAGAATAAAGCGGGAACCGGTGTTTTTGCCGCGCGTCCGCCCTTTCCCCTTGTTGAAGCCTTGGATCGAGTTGTTGCAAACGTCGTTTGAAAAGCAGCCAGCTCAGGCGGCAAGATTTTTGATATCCACAATGGGCGTGCCGTTGAGAATGTCCAGGCCAGAGACTTCAATTCGGCAGCCATCCACAGCCAAGACTTTCAACTCAGAAATGGCAATAGGATTGGGCCGCATAGGGCTGCGGGTCGTGAAAACACCGCGTAACCCTTTTGATTTATCACCGCGTGGATAGATTTGCAGAGCCTCTCGGTTGGCCTCATGGAACCAGCAGAGGACAACGATGGTCTGACCTGCGGCGATACCCTTCAGGCCTTCCTGGTATTGGGGATAAATCTCCAAGGTGCCGGTGCGATCTGACTCCGAGTGGAATTTCGGGGCATCCTTGATGGTGAAAATATCATTGTGAACTTTGCCGATGAAGTGGAGTTCTGGGAAATGCATGGGGTTAGCCTCTTTGAGAAACAGTTATAGGAGTTAACGGATTGTTATTTTTCCACCGAGCGGACGAGCCAGGAATGTTATCAACATTGGAATTTTTTCTATACATCGTGTAGTATCAGCACGATCTCCTCAATTGACTTTGTCTCTCTGCCAGCTTTTTTCGAGCACACTCTACTTCTTCAAAGGTGGCCACTATGAAGTACACTAGACGTCAATTTACCCGCATTACATTCCCTCGCCCTGTTATCCTTGATTTCGGCACAAATAAATATGAATGCTCTGTCACCAATTTCAGCCTTGGCGGAATGTATGTTCAAGGATTGTTTCAACAACAGATAGGTGATATCTGCGATATACAATTATCTCTCTCCGACACCAATCCAGCCATGGACATCAAGGCTGTCTGCTGCGTTGTCAGGCTCGAAAAAAATGGGTTGGCCTTACGGTTTACCTCTATGAAACCGGACAGCTTTTTATTCCTCCAAGAGGCGCTCTTGTATAAAAACAACGCTCATTGGTGCAAGCAACCCGATGGGACAGCTCCTCCTATATACAGTTGGAAAATAAGTTAAGGACAATTCTCTCCGTAGAAGACAAATCCTCAAAACTCTACCCCCTTTTGTGCCGTAATTCCTTGCTGATACGGATGTTTAACAGGCTGCATTTCCGTAACCATATCAGCAATTTTAACTAATTCCTCCACCGCATCCCGACCGGTAATGCAGATATGCAGGTCAGCAGGCTTCCTGCGAAGTACCTCCAAGGCCTCCTCTTTTTCAATCATACCGTAACTCAGCAGATAGGTGAACTCATCAAGCACTACGGTATTATAATCTCCTGACATAATAGCCTCTTTGGCCTTTTCCCAGGCCTCCCGAGCCGCCGCCGTATCTTTTTCCACATCATCGGATTTCCAGGTGAACCCTCTTCCCATTACATGAAAATCAACTTCCTCCCTGAAACGGGACAGCGCCTCCATCTCACCGTATTTCCAGCTTCCCTTAATAAACTGAATAAAACAGGTTTTCATCCCGTGGCCAGCTGCCCGCATGGTCATCCCCAGAGCAGCTGTTGTTTTCCCTTTGCCATGCCCGGTAAAAATAAGGATCAGTCCTTTTTTCTTCATAATATTCTCTTTGAAATTCCGTAAGAAGAAATTGTTGAAAAACTTGTTAGCAACTTGTTGACAATCATCTTAAAACATTGTTGATAACAATCAAAGCCTGATATATACACAATCAGTATGCAGAGAATAAAGGTTTTTTATCCACCAGTTTTCTAAAATAAAAACAGGCGGATAGATACTTTATCCACAAACTAACACCCTTAATATTAATAATAAAGTTTTTTATATAAAAAGAAGGAGTAACTACTATGCCGTTCCATTTCAATATCGCGAGAGAAGATCTTCTCCGAGCAATTAGCGCACAGCAGCAGATCACAAATAAAAAAGGAACCCTTGCCATCTTGGCAAACGTTCTGATGGAGGTAAAAAATAATGAGCTTATTTTTACAGCAACAGACTTAGAGATAAGCCTGAGACAGACTGTACCGGCTGAAGTCTTCGAGAGCGGCAGCCTGACGGTTCCTTCTAAAAAGCTCTTTGAGTTAGCTCGGGAATCAGGATCTCCAACCTTGAATTTTAAAGAAGGAGAGAAAAACTGGATCAATATCACCGCAGGTAGCAGTACATACAAACTTGCCGGTATGGCTACAGAGGAATTTCCTCAATTCGAGCAGTATAATGAGGAGAATTTGGTAGAAAATCAAGGAGAGGTTATTTGCGACCTTATTGACAAAACAATATTTTCTATCGCAACTGAAAAAGAAAATATGTATAACCTCAATGCAGCTCTTTTTCAGCAACTGATCGAAGATGATAAAACAGTCTTCAGGATGGTGACTTCAGACGGCCATCGGCTCAGCATTATGCGCAGAGAGACTGAAAGTGCCCCTCTTCCGAATTTTGATAAATTTATTTTGATACCGAGGAGAGGAATACAGCAGATAAGAAAATTCGGAGAAGAGCAGGACACCTTTCAACTCGGTGTTGAAAAGAAAAAGATCGTTTTGAAAAGCGACGACTCGATTCTTGTGATCAGGTTGATGGAAGGAGAATTTCCGGATTTCGAAAATATCCTGAACTTCATTCCCAAAGAGGGAAATATTTTCATCAACAAAATACTCTTTCTCGAATCCTTAAAACGAATCAATCTTTTTACAGAAGATATCTTCCATGCGATCAAATTTGAGCTGAATGATAATCAACTGGTGCTGACGTCTGAGCATGCTGATTTCGGTTCAGCAAGGGATGAAATCGCCATTGAATATTCTGGGGAAAAATTATCTATGGGATTCAACTGCCGGTATTTCATGGAGGCACTTCAGGTTATGGAGGGGGAAAGCATCCAGGCCTCTATAAGCTCCAATGAAAGTCCCTGTCTGATTACTTCGGAAGAAGATGAAGGCTTTTTGGGAATTATTATGCCGATGAAGCTCAGCTAGTTATATTTTTTCCGTTTTGCTTTCAAGGGAGTGCTTCATCAGCAGGGCACTCCCCTTCCCTTGGGAATATGGATGGTATCGAATAAAAAATGCGTTGATTCTGGACGCTGTTGATAATTTTTAACAAAAAAAGCATTTTTCTCAGAAAAGAAATTGCCCTCCTTGGTTCCCCTCTCAAAAAGAACCGAAAAAAAATGTTAATTGACAAATGCCCTAAAATGCGATTAATTATCAAATTTAAATTTCCCGCTTTCATTGTATAGACCCTGTTTTATGGAGAACAATCCCCCCAGCGTAAACGTATAAAGATATAAAAGATATATTTGTGCAAATAAAATTACAAAAATGACATTACGGGACTCATTCTTTTCCGAATTAATTTAATCAAAGGAGAACGCAAATGGCAATGACGGTAAAAGGTATCGCCGAAAGTATCAATATCATGGGAACTCGAAGCGGTTCAGCCATGAAAGAACGTATTCAAGGACCGATCCAGGAGATGGCAAAAGAAGAAACTGCTGCCGGAGCCTCCTATCTCGACCTGAACATCGGACCAGCACGTAAGGATGGCACCGAACTGATGCCTTGGGTCGTGCAGACTGTGGAAGAGGCTGTTGATACTCCACTCTGTCTGGACACCACCAACACTGATGCTATGATTGCAGGTTTCAAAGGGGTTAAAAACAAGGAAGCCGCTATCATGAACTCCATTTCGGCACAGCCGGAACGAATGGAGGCTCTGATCCCGGTGGCTGCCGAGGCCAAATGCAATGTTATCGCCCTGCTCTGGGGACCGGATGGGATGCCGCGTGATTCCAACGAGCGTGCTGCTATGGCTGTTGATCTCATGATGGCCATGAACGATGCAGGCATTCCCAATGAAAAAATCCTGTTCGATCCTATCGGAACGCCGATGACCTTGGGCGCGGATCAGATTGCATCAGGACTGGAATTCATGATGATGCTGGCGGATATCGCTCCTGGAGCCGGTTCCACAGTTGGTCTGTCCAATGTATCCAACGGGGTGGCCGAACATCTGCGCAAATACTTGGATCGCACCTACCTGATCATGTTGATGAAATACGGTCTCAGCACCGCTATTGTCAACTCCTACGATAAAGATCTGATGGCCATCTGTAAAGGTGAGAGTCAGGATCTGGTGGATCTGGTTCACGGCATGATGGACGGTGATATGCCTGATCCTGCTACACTCGAAGGAGCTGCACTTCAGCATTACAAGACCTTCCGTTGTCTTTCCGGTCAGGCTATTTTTTCTGAATCTTGGTTGGATCTGTAAAAAGCCTCTTTTACAAAAAGAGGCTTTTTCAGAAAAGCTCCCCTTGCCCTCAAGGGGAGCTTTTACATGCCCCTTCTTTGATCTTCTCTGCCTTTCAGAGGCTGAAATATACCACGTTAGAAAATAGAGTTCGCAAAAAAAATATTATTTTCACGTCAACTTTCCTTAACAAAATATGACAACTACAAATAATTGGACAAAATCCTCCTGGCAAAATTTTTCGGTGTTGCAACAGCCGAACTGGCCGGATAAAAATGAATTAGACAGCGTTCTTCAGATAATATCAAACCTTCCTCCGTTAGTTTTTGCCGGTGAAATCCGCGATTTAAAAAGTAAATTAGCCAAGGCTGTCCAGGGCGAAGCCTTTTTGCTGCAAGGAGGCGATTGCTCAGAAGAGTTTTGTCGCTGCACAGCTCCTAATATCAGAGATACCTTGAAGGTGCTGTTGCAGATGGCGGTTACCCTCACTTATGCCGGGGAAAAGCCGGTCATCAAGGTCGGTCGAATTGCCGGACAGTATGCCAAACCGCGTTCCAGTGACACCGAAATGATTAATGGGGTTGAGCTGCCCAGTTACCGTGGTGACATGTGTAACTCGGAAGAACCCGATCCTGCATCCCGTATTCCTGATCCGGCTCGACTGCTCCAGGGATACAATATGTCTGCTGCAAGCCTGAACCTGCTCCGTGCTTTTACCCGAGGCGGTTTCGGAGCCTTGGATAAGGTGCAGGCCTGGAACCAGGAATTTGTGAAAGAATCTCCCATGGGACGCTCCTATGAACGTTTGGCCAAGCAGATCAGCGGTGCCATGAAGTTCATGCAAAATGTTGGCTTTAATACGAACACCCCGCAGCTGAAAGAGGTGGAGTTTTACACCTCACATGAGGCGCTCTTTCTTGGCTATGAAGAGGCCCTGACCCGTGAGGATTCTCTTGAAGGCGGTTGGTATGATTGCTCCGGCCATATGCTCTGGATCGGTGACAGGACTCGTCAGATTGACGGAGCTCATATTGAATTTCTCCGTGGCGTTCTTAATCCCTTGGGGATGAAAGTTGGTCCGAATCATGATATTGATGACATCCTCTCCATTATTGATAGGCTGAATCCAAAAAATGAAGCAGGCAGGATAACGCTGATCACTCGTTTCGGGGCAAAGGATATTGATAAACATCTGCCGTCGTTGCTCAGAGCAATGAAAAAAGAGGGGAAAAACGTTCTCTGGAGCTGCGATCCTATGCATGCTAATATCCGCAAAACAGATAACGGACACAAGACCCGAAGTTTTGATGATATTCTTTCAGAGCTCCGTCAATTTTTCGAGGTACATTGGGCAGAAGGGACAATCCCTGGAGGGGTGCATTTTGAGCTGACCGGTGCTGATGTTACTGAATGTACCGGTGGTGCTCGTCAGCTGGCGGATGAGCATTTGGGACGGAATTATTTGACCACCTGTGATCCTCGACTTAATGCGGAACAGTCGTTAGAGATGGCCTTCCAGATTGCAGAAATGATGAAAAATTAGCGAATTTTTCTTGGTACCGGGCTTGATTACTGAAACTGGTAGTTTATAAAACCCATGCTCCTTGCTCCAATTCGTCAGCACGGTACCCTGCTGCAACGCTACAAACGTTTTCTCGCTGATATCCTCCTGAACGATGGCACGGAATTGACTGTGCATTGTCCTAATCCCGGTGCCATGCGTGGCTGCTCCGCACCGGGCAGCCCGGTTGTCATCTCCAAGTCCGATAATCCAAAAAGAAAATACGCTTGGACCCTGGAGATGGTGCAAGACAACGGGGTTTGGATCGGGGTGAATACCAGCCTCACCAATAAGCTGGTTCATGAGGCCTTTCAGAGCGGGTTGATTGATGCTTTTGGTCCCATTGAATCTGTGCAGCCCGAGGTCAAGGTCTCAGAGAAAAGCCGCCTTGATTTTTTGCTGCACACCGTCACCGGACCGGTTTATGTTGAGGTGAAAAGCTGCTCTTTGGTGGAAGGAGGCAAGGCCATATTCCCGGATGCAGTCACCGCCAGGGGCACTAAGCACTTGCATGAGCTTGCCCGCTTGCTTGATCGGAAAACGAGGGCTGCGGTATTGTTCTGTGTTCAACGGACGGACGGCCGTTGTTTTGCTCCAGCTCACCATATTGACCCTCTGTATGCAGCAACATTGGCTGAGGTGCAGAAGCAGGGTGTGCAGGTGCTTGCCTACCGCGCAAGAGTCGACCCGGAGGAGGTTTGTATCACAACGGCAATGGAAATTTGCCCGGAAGCACAGCAGAAAGAGGAGAAACAAGGGTGAACACGCAACGAAAAAAAGCAGTTATTCTCCTCAGCGGGGGACTGGACTCGACAACAGTTCTGGCTATTGCCCGATCAAGAGGGTTTGAATGCTATTGCCTCAGCTTTCGCTACGGTCAAAAACAGCATATTGAATTACAGCGGGCTGCCGCTATTGCCCAGGACATGGAGGCGGTCAAGCATCTGGTCCTGCGCCTGGATTTAGGAACTATCGGTGGCTCAGCCCTGACCTCAAGTATAGAGGTGCCCAAAAATCGCGATTTTGATGAAATAGATCATGAAATCCCAGTTACTTATGTTCCGGCTCGTAATATTATCTTTCTCTCTCATGCCTTGGCTTGGGCTGAAGTGATCGGGGCCACAGATATCTTTCTCGGCATTAATGCGGTGGATTACAGCGGCTATCCAGATTGTCGCCCTGAATTCCTCAAGGCCTTTGAACAGGCCGCCAATCTGGGGACTAAGGAGGGTAGCACCGGCAGGCCTTTCACGCTGCATGCGCCCCTGATTGAGCTGAGTAAAAAAGAGATCATTGAGGTGGGCAATCAATTGGGGGTGGATTATTCCAAGACCCATAGCTGCTATGATCCTGTGGATGATGGCCTTGCCTGCGGACACTGTGATGCTTGTCTCCTCCGGCTGCGTGGCTTTGCCGATGCTGGCCTGAAAGATCCGGCACCGTATGTTGTCTCGCTGGTAAGGCAACATGAGCAGAGGCCAAAATTTATCATCTCATAACTTGCCGAGTTTCTACAGCCCGTGCCAAGGTATGCTCATCCGCATACTTGATATCCATACCCATAGGAATTCCACAGGCAAGGCGAGTCACCTTGACCGGCATGTCTGCTAGATGATCAATAAGATAGGAGGCCGTGGCCTCACCCGGCACCGTGGAACTGGTGGCCACCAGAATTTCCTCTATCACCTGCGTCCTGACTCTCTGAAAGAGTTCACGGATCTTGAGTTCATCCGGCCCGATTCCCTCCATAGGGGCCAAGACCCCATGCAGGATATGATAGACCCCGTTAAAGGCACCTGTTTTTTCAATGGCCATCAAATCACCGGGTGCTTCCACCACGCAAACCAAGCGATCATTGCGGCGAGAGTCTTCACAGATCTGACAAGGATCGTTTTCAGAAAAGGCAAAGCAACGGCTGCATAACTGGATAGAGGCGTGGAGTTCAGCCAAACTTGCTGAAAGATTCAAGGCCTCGGCAGCAGGACGCCGCAAAAGGTAGAGGGCAAGCCGAGAGGCAGTCTTCTGACCGATACCGGGCAACCGAGTCAGATCGGTAATTAACCGTTCAAGTGCTGGGGGAATAACCTGCATGACCGCTTATAACAAGCCCGGAATATTAAGTCCTCCGGTCAGCTTGGACATCTTACCTTTGCCCAGCTCAGCCGCCTTACGGGCTCCGTCATTGACCGCAGCTACAATCAGATCTTGGAGCATATCAATCTCATCGGCTTTGACAATGCCGGGTTCAAGAGCAAGCCCTACCAATTCGCCTCGGCCATTCATAGTGGCTGTCACCATGCCCCCGCCAGCAGAACCGGTAACGTTTTGGGTTGCCAGCTCCTCCTGCATCTCACCCATTTTCTTCTGAAAGTCCTTTGCCTGCTGCATCATATCTGAAATATTCATTATTATTCCCTATATTATTTCCTATAGTATTTTCAAGTAAATCAGGAAACACTCTGCTTCCTTTCCTGGAAAGTATAACCATTTTTTTGGATTATTCGTCAACTTTTTCCTCTGGCAACGGTCCACGGAAACGTGGTCCCACCCGAATATCTCCAACCTGGCCGTTAAAGATATCTACAGCAGCCAGTACCAAAGAATCATGAGCCAATTTCTGGCGTTCCTGTCGCACGGCTACTGCACTATCTGATTCTGTGGAACAGGATGAAGAATTTGGCACCTGGAAGGTTACCTTCAATTCTTCTTGGAAAAAATCCATAGCAAACTCGGTAAGCTGAATAATATTTTTTTTGCTTTCAAGCAGCTTGCAGTCCACAGATTCATCATAGTTTACCGTCAGGACACCATTGTCTAAACGGGCTGAGGATGAGCTTCTCAGGACAGCCCCCATCCATTTGATCCGCTCCTGAACATAGCTGATAAAATCCGGCCAATGCTTACGCACATCCTTTTTATGAGCAGCTGATGCAACCGGGGCATATGTATCTTCTGGTGGCGGTGGATGCTGTTCTGATGCTCCGGGTGTATTGGGTTCCGGTGCGCTAACCGTTTCGTTAGCCGATGCTTTAACCGACTCTATCCCCTGTTCATCAGAGGGCGAAGCCTGAGGAGGAGTGGGCGCTATCGGTTCAGGATCTTTTTTTTTTTCAGCCTCGGTAGGAGGGTCAGGCTGTGGTGGTCGAGCAGACGGTGAAGAAGATGGTGGAAGAGACGACCCTGTCGGTCCCCTGCTCTGGCCCGACTGCCGGGCTTGCGGAGCTACTACCTCCTGTTGCGGCAAAGCAACGCCAGCCAACACGTCATCCAGTCGTGTGAGCAGGTCGGTGACCGGCACCACATCATCCACCTGCACAGCTCGGATAAAGGTCATTTCCACAGCAAAACGGGGGCGGGCTGAAAAAGCGGCCTTTTCAAGGCCCTCAAGCAGGAGATTGAACATCATGAACAGGGTCTGGGAAGAATAAGCCGCAGCGACCTCCTGCAAAAGGGCCAGCTCATCAGCAGGCAGATCAAGGAGGCGGACAGGATTCTGGCTGACGCTGCATACCACAAGACTGCGAAACCAAGCCAGCAGCTCATTAATAAAGCGTTTGATGTCCATGCCGTAGCTGTACACCTTGTCCAGGTTACCCAGGGCGGCGTTAAGATCTTTGACAAGGAGGGCGCGGGCAAGATCGGCAATCACCTCATGACTGACCAGCCCCAGCACGTCTGCTACTTCTTCACCGGTGACGTTCTCCCCGCAGTAGGAAAAGACCTGATCCAACAGACTGAGCCCGTCGCGCACTGAACCACCCGCCTCTCGCACCACCATATTCAGGGCCGCCTCATCAATGCTAATGCCCTCCTGTTGGGCAAGGGAAGCAAAATGAGCAGCGAGCTCGGCATGGGCAACTCGTTTCAGCTCATAACGCTGGCAGCGAGAGAGGATGGTCACCGGCACCTTGTGCAATTCCGTGGTGGCAAACATGAAGTAGACATGCTCAGGCGGCTCCTCAAGGGTCTTGAGCAGGGCATTGAAGGCCTCGGTGGTGAGCATATGGACTTCATCAATGATGATGATCTTGAACTTCGAGCTGGTGGGCATGAA
>JBATKL010000738.1:0-1598 GCA_049669385.1 Candidatus Electrothrix sp.
GTTCTTTGCTGCGCTGAAACATGTTTTCCCACGGATACAACAGGTTCGCCTGCACTTGAAAGCCGGAACTGAGCATAACGAAATGAATAAGTTTCGTTATGATGTCACACTTCATTTAGATAACGAAGTTGCAGAAACCGATGCAGAAACCGGTGCAGAAACCGGTGCAGAAACCGGTGCAGCAATTGTGTACGACTGGCAGCAGGAAAAATGTGATCTGCAACAAACCCGGCAGCTCCTCTCGCAAAACCATGCGCAAAACCATGATGCCGTTGTTCTGACGAATATTCCTAACGCCCGTCTTGCGGTTGAAGAATGCATTGCAGCACGTCTTGTCCATCCAGAAGGAACTGTGCAGGATTTGCGGGAAAGGACAGCAGCACTTGCTTGCCTCGTGGAACCGGAGGAACTGCGGCAAGCAGCAGATGGCTCGCCCTATACCTGTTCTATAATCTGGAGGGATGCTTCTACCTATTCTGCGGTCTTTCAGGCGACTGGCTCTCTATCCTGTCTTACGGCCCAGGACTGCGTCCGTCCAAAACCATGGCACAGCTATGCCAATACCCCGTATCAGGCAAACGAAGATAAGCAGCGTTTAGCGACAGCGTTGCGTGTTGCTGTCAGGAAGACCCTTCCTGATTACATGGTTCCGGCTGCGTTCATTCTTATGAAGGCTATGCCGCTGACCTCGAACGGGAAGATTGACCGTAAGGCCCTGCCTGAACCGGAACTCAGCAGCAAAAGCAGTGAACAGCCTGCCAGCTTGGAAGAGGAGCTGCTCGTCGAACTGTGGGCAGATCTTCTGAGATGTGGTGCTGTAGGCCGTAGTGATAATTTTTTCGAGTTAGGCGGTAATTCGTTGCTGGCTATGCGGCTGGTGTCGCGGATCCGAGAGAGTTTTCAGGTGGAGCTGCCGTTACGCGCAGTGTTTAGCAATCCGAAGCTTAAAGATTTAGCCGCTGCCATAGATCAAGCATCAGGAACCCCCTGCCTGCCGCCAATCAGTCAGCGCACGAGAGAAGAAGCTGAACAGCTTTCTTTTGCCCAGCAGCGCCTTTGGTTCTTAGATCAGTTTGATGAACAAGGTAACTCTGCCTACAATATTCCCATTGCTTTGGAAATGCACGGGGTGCTTGATGTTGTCCTGTTAGAGCAAAGTCTGCGCCTGATGGTGGAACGCCACGCCAGTCTCCGTACCTGTTTTATCATGTATGATGGCCGACCGTATACCAAGGTCAAGCCTGTTGAAGATATGTACTCTTTAGAGCTTCATGATCTTCAAGGGTTGACTCTGGATATGCAGGCAGCTGAAGTCATCAGGCAGACTGATGCACATGCCGTTGCTGCCTTTGATTTGGCGCATGGACCGGTGTTCAAGACAGCCTGTTTGCTGTTAGATGCGCAACGGGCAGTCCTGCTCCTTAACATGCACCACGTTGTCAGCGACGGCTGGTCTATGGCCCTTTTTCTCCGGGACTGGCAGGAGACCTATACAGCACTCAGTCAAGGAAAAGAGGCTGCTCTGGCTGAACTCACCATTGAATATACCGACTATGCTGATTGGCAGCGAAGTTGGTTAGATGGCCCGATTTTAGAAC
>JBATKL010000739.1:0-1816 GCA_049669385.1 Candidatus Electrothrix sp.
TCAGCAGCTGTTTATCCTGAAATTGCCTTGAGGAAAGATTGACCGCCACAGGCAGAATTCCCAATCCCTGGTCCTGCCAGTCCCTGACCTGACGGCAGGCTTCCCAGAGCCCCCACTTGCCGATGGCAAGGATAAGGGGACTTTCCTCGGCAACCGGAATAAATTCAGCCGGAGAAATAATCCCCTTTATCGGGTGCCGCCAGCGCATGAGCGCTTCTACTCCAACCATTTTCCCAGTCGAAAGGTTATACTTCGGTTGGTAATAGTGGATAATCTCTTCATGCTCCAAGGCATGTCGCAATTCCCTTTCCACCGTCGCCCGATGCACCAAATTTTCATTCATCTGCGCACGAAAATACTGGTAGGTTCCCTGCCCCCTCTTCTGCGAAAAATTGACCGCCGTATCTGCATTTTTAATCAAACTTTCCGCATCCCGGCCATCTTCAGGAGAGACACTGATGCCTATACAGGCATTAATAAAGACCTCCTCGCCTGCAATATGAAAAGGCTGTTGCAGGACATGCAGCAAACGACGTGCCAGATGCCCCACACAATCTTTCAGTTTCACTTCAGAAAGAAAAACCATGAACTCGTCACCGCACAATCGGGAGACTGTATCGGTTTCCCGCACACAGCTTCGAATTCGTTTAGAAACCTGTATCAGCAGCTCATCACCGGCCTTATAGCCAAGGGTATCATTGATATCCTTAAATCGATTCAGATCGATACAGAGAAGAACAAGAGGCTGATCATGAAACTGGCTGTTCAGCAGGGCTTGCGCGAGAAGCTCCTCAAAAAGAGTACGGTTGGGCAGGTTTGTGAGCGGATCGTAAAAAAGAAGGTTTCTCAGCTGGTTCTCCACCTTTCTCTTCTCTGTAATATCGGTAAAAATACCGAAATAATTTATCGCTGCGCCGGTGTTATCATATATCGCATTTATTGTGAGCCATTTTTGATACACCTCACCGTTCTTGCGACGATCCCAGATTTCTCCTGACCATTTCCCGGTCTCTAGTAATGCCTTCCACATAGCCTCATAAAAGACCTGATCATGGTGACCAGACTTGCAGACTCTTGGATTTTCTCCGACTATTTCCCTGCGCTCATAACCTGTAATCCGGGTATAGGCCCTGTTGATATCCACAATCGAACCATCAGTATCTGTAATAACAACGGCTTCTCGGGTATTTTCCAAGATTTCTTGATCTAATCGCAGTTGATATTCCAACTCTTTTTGATCAGTAATATCGGTTTGCATATAACCGAACCCACAGTTTTTCTGGGCGCAGGAGGTCAAGGGAAAACGAGATATGGTAGATATCTGAAGATCTTCTTCCGAACTGCCAATGATATTGAGAAGGGAGGAAGAGTGCTCAAGGACATCTGCAAGCTTCTTTTTCGTTGCCTCAAGCTCCTCACGGGTCTTTCGGTTTTTTCTTACTTCATCCCGGCAGGAACGCAGCAAAAAAAAGCTGCACAACAGGTAGGCGAAAAAGAGTAGCAGGTGCTGAAACCACCCGAGAAGATCCCATTGAGAGGAAAAAATTGAAAGGAAAGAGAGGAGAGAGGCCAGGGCAAAGAGAAGAATACAAGTGACCGGACCCTCTGTTGCTCGAACAAGCCTTCCCCGCAGCCTGTCTGATTGCCCTGTCAATATGCTGCTCATCCTGTCATCCCATATTTTTGCGTAGAATACGTTTATCACCGACCCGGATGGTCAGCTTGATCTTGTCAAAGTACTCCAATAAAGGGATAGAAAACTTGCGACTTAACCCGGTAAGATCTTTAAAACCCGGTGCATCAATTTCCCCTTCCT
>JBATKL010000740.1:0-2857 GCA_049669385.1 Candidatus Electrothrix sp.
CTGGTGTTCACCCCTTTTCTTGACCTCATCTCTGAAGAGGCGGAAGGCATTCTTACCGGCAAACCTGCTCCCACCGGACAAAGCATCCCGGCCTCGTTGATGCGGCTATCCCTGATCCTGCTGGTCACGATTGCGGCATCCGTACTTGTGGTGATTGCTGGCTTTGCCCTATCAGTGATACCGGTTATAGGTGCGCTTCTTTCCGGTGCTGTGGTCTTTTTCTTTCAGATGTTCCTGAGCAGTGCCGCTTTTGTTGATCCCTACCTGGATCGACGTGGCATGGCTCCGAAGCAGACCGTTACCCTGCTGTGGAGCAAAAAGACAGAGATGTTCTTTTTTGGTGCTGCCGGTCTGCTCCTCACTATGATCCCAGTTATCGGCTGGTTTATCGGCCCGACCTATTCCGTGATCAGCGGGGTTGCCCTTGGGGTTTTACTGTTTGAAGAAAACCTGAATGAGGACCCAATGGAACAGATTGTGAGCTGATTCCGCATTATGCAGTAGTACAACAGTCACGCGAGCTGAAACAACAGGGAAGCAACGGACTGGTCACTTTTTTCAACCTCTTGGCCCCAGTGCTTTACGTTTCAGTACCAAAACACGAGGTCTTGCCCCCTTATCTAAGGAAAAATCCAACCCGGCGCGAAAAATTTCCGGCATATAAAAACGTGAGGCCCCGTCCTTTCCCCTGTCTTCGTAAATGACGCCCATTTCTTCCAAGGTGTTCACAACAGCCTGATCCATCTCAAGCTGTTCAAGGGTAAAAGGAATTTTTCGATCCGAATAACTCTTGATCTGCTCAACCCATTTCCTGAACTCTGGATATTCTTCCATCGCCTCCTCAACCTTTTTCTTGCTGCACGGCTCAATCGCACGACGAACAGCCTGAGGAGGAAGTATACGACTGTCCGCCCATTTTACCAACATGACTTCTTTCGCTTTCTCAACTGTAATATGAGCGGCATGAAGTAACAGACGGACGATATCTCGTGCCTGAAGCCTTCCTTTAAAATCTGTTAAGGCCGCAAAGACCCAGTTGATAGTATTTGCTTCTCTGGAAGTATCAGAACCCAATTTCAAGCCCCAAAGTTGTTCAAGCCGTGCAGTCAAATCATCCCGACTTAACGACTCCAGTTCTTCCTCTTTGGCATCAAGAATATCAGCCTGACTGCATATCCAGAAAACAAGTTTTCTAAAGGAATCTTTATCCCAGGCAAGATCATAAGCACGGTAGAGATTCTCAAATTGGGCAGAATTTTGCGTTACAACATACCGAACAAAATCACGACGAAGAAAAATTATAAGACCTATATGAGCCTGTCTGATTTCCGACAGCCTTTTTGGCAGATTAATAAGTGCTTTCAAGGCATTCTGCTGCGCTACATTGGTTGCAACAGCGGAAAATATGTCTTCCAGTCCATCAAACAGAAAAACAACTCTGACGTTCCGTTCTTTCAATCTTGTATTAAGGTAGGCCAATCTGTTCGGATGATCACCCTCAGACTGTATATCCAGAGATTCCAACAGCTCACTGATCCAAAAATCAGTCCAATCCAACTCAGAAAGGCTTTCGTTGTTAAGGTGTGATTTGATTCTATCCTGGCATTGGGAATGCGAAAATTCCTGTGCATCATTTTTCTTATGAAGGGCACTTCCCACCCGGCCCCTCGCATCCCGGATAATCCTTTCCGCCTCATCCTTGAGCCCGTTTGATTGAAGCAGAGGGAAAATATACGCCTCAGTATTCGATTCCGACTTTCTTTTAAGGACATAATTGACAAATTTACCCCAGGTTTCCAGTTGAGCCAGCTGGATATAATTAAATGTTTTTCCGGCTCCTTTCGCACCGATGGATACCGCACGGGGCAATTCGTCGCTGAATGCAGTTGCAAGATTTTTCAGAGGCTCAGTCACCAGTAGGCCCTTTCCTTGACCGTTTTCAGCAAACTCATATTGCCGACAAACCTCTCTCAATTGACAGGCTGCCTTGAGCTGATTTTTGTTATCCGACGATTTTAATGTGCTTGTCTTGCTCTTGGATAATTTTAATTGACTGCCTGCCCATTCTCCGGCTGCTCTCATAATAGAGGTCGATGCCAGCTTAGAACGAGCGTCTTCCCAACCGTTGATATATAAAAGCTCTTCGGCAAAATCCGTTTCAAATATCTGTAGCCTCTTTGCATAAATACTATCTTCTTCCGTATCAATATAGGCTGTGCGCAACCTGACCAAGGCATTTTCAAAATCCGGCAGACTTTTAAACTCGGTTCTCAGCATACTGAGAATCAGGGATGGATCATAGTAATCAATTTCTCCATCCTGCTGCTCCGATTCCGGCGGGGCAAGACGACTTATTTGATCCAGCACAAGACTTGTACCGGTTACGGACTGTTCAGTGAGTGTTGTTACGATGTAACGTTGCATACGGGGATCAAAAATAATCGGACTGGACACCTCGCTCAGCCCGGCTCGGAGGTCCATCAGAACGTAATCCGCCCCGACAGCCCGGCCCAATCGTTGAACAGCGTTCCCGCATTCCCATCCATCCGGGTTTCGGGCCAGATGCTCGGGCAAAACAGGCGTATCAAGCAACTCCTTATCCTCAAGACAGGCCGGAAGAAAATACCAGGTCGTTCCCCCGTCTTTCTTAGGAAATTTTTTCACTTTCTCGGCAAATAATGCGAGCATTTCCTCGGAATCCAAAGGTGCATACTGATATAATTCGAGAAAGTCCAGAAAAGAGACTGAAGGCTGCTGTTTCTCCTGACGGTTCCAATAGGTAAGGCCAGGGGCCTCCAGATCAGCATCAATCACCAGTATGGTTGCCGGTTGCCCAAGCTCTTTAGCTCTGTCAAGC